>QNCM01000011.1 GCA_003644505.1 Candidatus Makaraimicrobium thalassicum
AACTAAGGACTGAAAAAGGCGGTTTTATGAACGATGAAAAGATAAAGAGAGAGTCAACAAGAGACGGGTTTGGAAAAGCCCTGGTGGAGATAGGGAAAAGTAATAAGGACGTGGTTGTCCTGTCGGCGGATCTCACCGAATCGGTCAGGGCGCACTGGTTCAAGGAAAAATTCCCCGACAGGTTCATAAGCCATGGTATCGCCGAACAGGACATGATAAGCACCGCGGCGGGCCTGGCATTGTCAGGAAAGATCCCGTTTGCCTGTACGTTCGGTGTTTTTGCCAGCGGACGCGCATGGGACCAGGTAAGGGTTTCCGTGGCCTATATGAATCTCAATGTAAATATAGTGGGAAGCCATGGAGGCATCTCCGTGGGGGAGGATGGCGCTACTCATCAGGCTCTGGAAGAGATAGCCTTGATGAGGATACTCCCTAACATGACAGTGGTCGTGCCTGCGGATTCCGAGGAAGCGTATTCAGCCACGGAACAGGCGGTCAAAATACCCGGGCCGGTATATTTGAGGCTGGGAAGAATGAAAGTGCCCGTTTTGAAGGATAAACCGGAGTTTAAGATCGGCAGGGCAGGCATTATGGCTGAAGGGGATGATATCACTATTATCGCTTGCGGACATCTGGTCTGCGAAGCGCTGGAAGCGGCACATCAGCTCAGGGACAGGAACATACAGGCGCGTGTTATGGATCTTCATACTCCGAAGCCGATCGATAAAGAGGCCATAATAAAAGCGGCCGAAGAGACAGGCGCGATACTTACAGTGGAGGAACATGCTGTTTACGGAGGCATGGGAAGCGCTGTAGCTGAGGTTATTGTGGAAATGTCTCCCGTTCCGATGAAGATGATGGGCATACGGGATGAGTTCGGGGTAAGCGGCAAACCCGAGGAGCTGTTTAAACATTTTGGTTTGACGAAAGATGATATAGTCCGGGAAGCAGAGGTCCTTTTAGCAAGAAAGAAAAAGGGCCGGTAACCGGCCTCAAAAAACAGAAGCATCATGGTTTTTGCCGCACCCGCCAAGATAAATCTTTATCTCAGGGTCATCCGGCGGATGGATGACGGGTATCATGAGATCGAGACTCTATTCGAACGGATCTCCATATTTGACCGTATAGCCATAGAGCCCGCTAAGGAAAAGACAGCTATAACCTGCACTGATCCGCGCGTGCCTGTTGATGAGAACAGCCTGATGGGGCAGACTGTTAAGGCGTTCAACGAGAGGCACGGAAAGGATCTTCATTTCCGGATATCCCTGGAGAAAAATATCCCTGTCAGCGCCGGATTGGGAGGAGGCTCCAGCGATGCGGCGGCTCTTTTAAAAGGGCTTAACAGGATAGCCGGAGAACCCCTTGATGACGGCGCACTCCTGAGCATGGCCCGGGCCCTGGGCGCGGATGTACCCTTTTTTCTCAACGATTGCAGTTTTGGATATGGAAGCGGACGGGGGGATATTATACAGAAAGTGGAAACCCCCATGGATATCGGGCACGTTCTTATAAGCCCTCCTTTTGAAGTATCGACAAAAAAGGTGTATGACAGGGTATCCGCTTTTGACTTGACAAAAAATACGGGGGTTGATAAAATGTTCAGCGCTTTTTTAAGCGAAAACGATATTAACGGTCTGGCTGAAAATCTTCGCAACGATTTACAAACAATAGTATTACGAGATTTTCCGGTCCTCGAAAAAGTATTTTTCGAATTGCGGAAAGCAGGGGCAAAAGGGACGCTTTTGTCCGGAAGCGGGCCTACTGTTTTTGGGATTTTCGAGCTGGACAGAGTTATGGAAGCGGGGGAGAGGATCCGGCAGTTTTTTTCAGCCGAGAAAGACTGGCGGGTATATGTCGCACGGACATATAAGTAGAACAGGAGAAAGGAGATGGCATGAAGATTACGGAAGTCAGGATCTTCCCTACGGAAAGTAAAGATGGCAAGCTTAAAGCGTTTGCCACTATGACGTTTGATGACTGGTTTGTCGTTAGAAACGTTAAAGTCATACAGGGGAACAACGGGCCTTTTGTGGCGATGCCGTCCAGGAAAGCCATGGATCCCTGCCCCAAGTGCTGTTTCAAGAATGTCGTTGGAAGCAGGTTCTGCAACCAGTGCGGTTCACAGCTCAGCCAGCAGCACGTCTCTGATGATCAAGGCAATGAAAGACACGGCAATCATATGGATATTGCGCATCCGATAACACAGGAATGCAGGGTATATATACAGGAACGGATAATTGAGGCATACAGTAAGGATATCGCACAGGCAGGACAGGAAAGAGCCGCGGGGGAGCGGGATAGGCTCCGTCACAGCGAAGTTCTTAGCCTGGGAGAAGACCGGGCTTCAGACGGAGGAAGCGAACCCGGGCAGGACCGAAAAATAGAGACCGTTGAAGTAGAAGACGCGAAAGACATCGAATTATAGTTTCAGGCGCAGTAAGTCCATGCCCCACAAAACGGCAAGTGGCGGGTGGTGTAATGGTAGCACAGCAGCTTTTGGAGCTGCTTGTCAAGGTTCGAGTCCTTGCTCGCCAGCCATTAGAAAATAACGATGAAAAATATCAGGGCGGTTGTACTGGCGGCCGGGTTGGGGACGAGGATGAAAACAGAGACCCCAAAGGTGCTGCACCGGGTCGGGTCTCGGACCATCCTCGGCAGGATCGTTTCCGGGATCAAAGGAGCCGGGATAACCGATATAACGGCGGTCATAGGCTTTAAGGCGGATATTGTCGAATATTTTTTCAAGGACAGTGTACGTTTTGTCAGGCAGCCGGAGCTCCTTGGAAGCGGTGATGCCCTGAAGTATGCCGTGGATGGCATGGAAGACGGCAAAGGCAGTATTCTGGTGGCCTGCGGGGATACGCCGTTGATAACGGATGAGACCTACCGAAAACTTGTCCGGACACATTTGAGCGAAAAAGCGTCCTGTACGCTTCTGACGTGCCGGGTGCCTGAGCCGCTTTTTTACGGGAGGATCGTAAGGGGTAAGAATGGCAACGTTCTGAAGATCGTTGAAGAAAAAGACCTTTCCGCCGGGGAAAGGAAAATAACGGAGATAAACGCGGGGATTTATTGTTTTAGTGAAGGCGATATCAGGAAGTTCATAAAGGATATTAAGATCAATGAGAAGAAGAAGGAGTTTTACCTTACGGATATCGTCGATATCCTCGCGCGGAACGGGAGAAAAATAGTTTCGGAAAACTGTGATCCAGACGAAACGATCGGTATAAACTCCAGAAGGGACCTCGCGATCGCGAACAGGATAGTGAACAGAAGGACAGCAGAGAGGTTGATGGGATCCGGCGTTACGATAATCGATCCGGATACCACTTACATAGACGAAACAGCGGTGATCGGCAGGGATACGGTTATCTTTCCCGATACGGTCATTGAATCGGATGTCACGGTAGCCGGCGGGTGCAGGATCGGACCTTTTGCGCGGCTCCGGCCGGGCACCAGCGTGTCCGAAGGGGTAGAGATAGGTAATTTTGTCGAGATATGCCGGACGCGGATCGGCGGAGGGACAAAGATAAAACACCATACGTATCTCGGCGATACAGTGGTCGGCAAGAACGTGAATATAGGCGCCGGTACGATCACCGCTAATTATGACGGCAAAAATAAGCACCGCACGGTCATAGAGGATAACGCTTTTGTCGGTGTAGGAGCGGTGCTGATAGCGCCTGTAAGGGTCGGAAAGGGAGCAACGGTCGGTGCGGGCAGTGTGGTCACAAAAAATAAAGATATTCCCGCAGGGGAAACGGTAGCCGGTATTCCCGCGAAGCCGTTGTCCAGCCGTTAGCCTTTAACGGCTACCATCACACACCAGGTGTGTTATGGTGTGATGTGACTGAGGCTGTTCACTAACGCCTAAAAAAGGGGATGATATGGACAAATTGACGCTTTTTACGGGAAATGCTAATCCCCGGCTGGCTCTGAGCATATGCGACAGCCTGGGCGTCTCTCTGGGCAAAATCGAAGTGTCTCGTTTCCTGGATGGAGAAACGCGCGTTAAGATCAACCAGAACGTAAGAGGAAAAGATGTTTTTGTGGTGCAAGCTACCGGTTATCCTGCCAATGAGAACCTTATGGAATTATTGATCATGATCGATGCGATAAAAAGGGCGTCGGCACAGAGGATCACGGCAGTGCTGCCTTATTTCGGTTATGCCCGGCAGGACAGGAAGGATCAGCCGCGCGTGCCGATTACGGCTAAACTTGTCGCTAATCTGTTGACCCGCGCGGGGGCGAACAGGATAATCACCATCGATCTGCACGCCGGACAGCTGCAGGGGTTTTTCGATATTTCTCTGGACCATCTTTACGCTGTCAGCATATTCGAGGAGTATTTCAGGCAGAAGGAAATGGAGAACATCGTGATCGTTTCCCCGGATGTCGGCGGCATCAAAACAGCGCGGGCATATTCCAAAAGGTTTAACGCGGGCCTGGGCGTTGTGGATAAACGGCGCATCAGCGATCGTGAGGCCGAGGTCATGCATGTTATGGGAGATGTGAAGGGAAAAAACGTTATTATCGTGGACGATATAGTGGCTAGCGCCGGGAGCCTGGTTGAAGCTGTAGGGGCGCTGAAGAACAGCGGGGCCGGGGATATCTATGCTGCTATTACACACCCGGTATTATGCGGCCCCGCGATAGAGCGGATAAAGAGCTCGAACATAAAAGAGCTCGTAGTGACTGATACGATACCCATGGACAAAAAAAACCAGCTGAAAAATATCACGCAGTTATCAGTGGCCTCTCTGCTGGGTGAAGCCATACGTCGTATACATAATGAGGAGTCTATCAGCGCACTGTTTGAATAAGTAACCGAGTTGCCTCCACTCCGGGAGTAGCCACTCCCGGAGTGGCCACTCCCGGAGTGGAATATGGTGAAAGGCTAACGACTAACGAGAGGGTGGATAAATGGAAAATGTGGAGCTTAAAGCGGCACTGAGGGAAGATGTCGGAAAAGGCGGATGCGGTCAGCTGAGAAAAAAGGGGTATATTCCGGCTGTAGTGTATAAACAGGGGAAAAAAGGCATCAACATCCAGATCGACAGCAAGGTTTTGTGGGGCGCGCTGCATACCGAAGCCGGGGTAAACGCTATTATTTCCCTGGATATTTCCGGGAGCGGACAGCCGGAGAAAGAGGCGAAGCGAGGCCGTGCCAAAAAGAACGTTATCGTTACGGAGGTGCAGTTAGACCCCGTTGATGACAGTTTTCTGCACGTCGATTTTCATGAGATCTCGCTGAAAGAGAAGTTAAAGGTCAAGGTGCCTGTGACGGTAAAGGGTGAGGCCGTGGGAGTCGTAGAAGACAGCGGCGTGCTGACCCAGACTGTCTGGGAACTCGAAGTCGAGTGTCTGCCCACGGAGATACCGGAGCATATAGAGGTTCACGTTGAAGAGCTTCGTATCGGTGACGCCGTTCATGTCAAGGAGATAGACCTTCCGAAAGATGTGGAGGTTGTCGGCGACCCCGAGCAGGTTATATTGTCGGTAAGTCCGCCTCATGTGGAAGAAGAGGTAGAAGAGGAGGTTCCGGTCGAAGAGATGACGGACCCGGAGGTAATAAAGAAAGGCAAGAAAGAGGAGGAAGAGGGGGAAGCTCCTCCCGAGGGTGAATGATACGGGACAATGAAGATCATAGTGGGGTTGGGAAATCCGGGATTAAAGTACAGGAACACGCGGCATAATGCCGGATTTCTGGCGCTGGGGGCCCTGGCGAAGAAATACCGGATAGCTATCAAAAAAAGGGGTTTCAGCGGCATATACGGCATCGGCCGCATTTTGCAGCAGGAGGTCGTGCTGTTTGAGCCTTTGACATACATGAATCTTTCCGGTGAGGCTGTAAAAGCGGTCTGTTCTTTCGGGCAGGGAGAAGGCCTCCGGGGTAAGAAGCGGAGCAAAAAGGACCTGCTGGTGATCAGCGATGACTTTAATCTGGCACTCGGCCGCATAAGATTGCGGCAAAAAGGATCCTCCGGAGGGCATAACGGCCTGCAGTCCACAATAGAAAAGATGGGCCCGGACTTTTTCAGGTTAAGGGTAGGAGTGGGGCCGGCTGGACCCGGCGGTTTTGAGGAAGACAGGCACCTGATGGATATGTCCGCGTATGTTTTATCGCCGTTCCTTCGCGGGGAAAGAGGCGTTTTGAATGAAGCGCTGGGAAAAGCGGTGGGATGTATCGAAACGTGGCTCACGGCGGGGATAAAAGAAGCCATGAACCGATATAATAAATGACACCGGGTGTGCGACCAGCAAAAGAGCTTGATTGTGGCAGTGATGTGTGTTATTATCTAACAATTAAAATTTGGTGTAAGGCGTAAACTATGGAAAAGTCAAGATCATATTCAGGATTGTTTATCATTACCCCCGAGAAACAGGGTGCGATAGACGAGGTAACTGGCAGCATAGGTTCTGTTATCAGCGAGAATTCCGGCAATATCGTGAAAGAAAACATGATGGGGAAAAAGGCGCTTGCCTATCCTATCAAGAAAAAGAATGAAGGCGTCTATTATGAGGTTACCTTCACCGCCGCACCGGAAGCCGTTATAGGCATGATGCGGCAGTTCCGGATAAACACGAATATACTGCGGACGTTGATCGACAGGAACGAATAGCTTAAACGAACAGCTCATAGGAGGACACATGGCCGGCAGCTTAAATAAGGTATTTTTGTTGGGGAACCTGACAAGGGACCCTGAGTTGCGTTATGTTCCCAGCGGGACAGCGGTCGCCAATTTTACGGTTGCCGTTAATCGGGTTTATAAAGACAACGCCGGGGAAAAAAAAGAGGACGTTTCGTTCATTCGGGTGGTTGTCTGGGGGAAGATGGCGGAAGTCTGCGGTGAATATCTTACCAAAGGCAGATCCGTTTTAGTGGAAGGCCGTCTGAAATCGCGCGCCTGGGAGGGTCAGGACGGACAAAAAAGAAGCGCTTTGGATGTTGTGGCCACAAACGTTCAGTTCGTGGGCTCGCGGGGAGATAGATCCCAGGGGCCGGGGGCAAGAACTCAGGCCTCAGAAGGCGGCGCGGATCTTGATAAGGGCCGGGAGAGCGTTGAATCTATAAATGTGGACCAGGAAATTGGCGGGGCCGATACCCCGTTTTAAATCAAACAGGTGAGTGGCGGGTATTATGATGAAAAAGAAAGTTGTAAGGAAGGGTCGAAAGGTTTTTAAGAAGAGACCCTGCCGGCTGTGCAAGGACAATACCAAATCAGTGGATTATAAGGACATCAATTTCCTGAACAGGTTCGTATCCGACAGAGGCAGGATCATTACTTCCCGGATCACGGGAAACTGCGCTAAACACCAGCGTATGGTCGCCAATGCTATCAAGAGAGCGCGTCTGGCCGCTCTCCTGCCCTTTGTAAAGCTGAAAGAAGGGCTTCCGCGCAGAAGGCCGAGGAGGGCGGCGTGAAAATAATCCTGGTAAAAGACGTCGAAAAACTGGGCAGTACCGGGGATGAGCTTGAAGTGAAAGACGGGTATGCCAGGAACTACCTGATCCCGAAGAAGATCGCCGTGCAATCTACCGAAGGGGCCCTGCGTATGCTGGAGAAAAGAAGACGCGGGGAAGAGCGCAAAGCGAAAAAGCTGAAACAGGAGCATGAACAACTCGCGGAAAAAATAAAGGCGACATCCTGTACTATTTCAATGGAGGTTGGAGAAGAGGACAGACTTTTCGGTTCTGTTACATCAGAGATGATCGCTGAGAGCCTGTGCGCTGAAGGCGTCGAGATTGACAAGAAGAAGATTATCCTCGAAGAACCGATAAAAGCCCTCGGCGTTTATAACGTTGAGATCCGTCTACACCCCGAGGTCAAAACTCAGGCCAGGATATGGGTCGTTAAAAAGTGACAGTTCCTCCCCCGAATTTGGAAAAATGATTCCAAAGACTCTTATCGAAAAGGTGCCCCCGCAGAATATTGAAGCAGAGATTGCGGTTCTGGGGTCGATGCTTCTTGACAGGGAAGCTATTGCCAGGGCCATAGAACAGCTGGACGAATCCGCGTTTTACCCGAATGCTAACAAAAAAATATTCCAGGCTATTGTCAGGCTTTATGACGACAATGAAGCCGTTGATATTGTCACTCTTATCGAAGAACTGAAAAAGAGAAAGATCCTGGACAAGGTAGGGGGCCCGGCCTATATTACGGAACTCGCCAACAGCATTCCTACAGCCGCTAACATAGACCATTACGCGAAGATAGTCAGGGAGAAACACCTTTTGCGCTGTCTGATCGATACCGCCACACAGATCGTATCGGAGAGTTTCGAAGCCTCCAGTGAAGTGGCTGAGCTGCTCGACAGGGCCGAGAAGCTGATATTCGACATCACTTCCAGTCAGAAACGCGCGGCACATATTTCCGAAATGAGGGATATCGTCAAGGAAAGCATCGAGACGATCGACCGTCTGTACCAGAGAAAAGAAAATATCACCGGTATCCCGACAGGGTTCCATGATCTGGACGTAATGACCGCCGGGCTCCAGAAGTCGGATCTTATCGTACTTGCGGGGCGTCCCTCCATGGGGAAAAGCGCCCTCGCGATCTCCATACTGGAACATGTCGGTGTTCTGAAAAAGATCCCCTGCGCGTATTTCAGCCTTGAGATGTCGAAAGACCAGCTCGCCCAGAGGATGCTCTGTTCCACGGCGGGTGTCAACGCCCATAAAGTGAGAACGGGATTTTTTTCGCAGACAGACTGGCCGAAACTCGTAACAGCGGCCGGGGAACTTTCGGAAGCGCCTATCTTCATCGATGATACACCGGCCATATCGGCTCTTGAACTGAGGGCCAAGGCCAGGAGATTAAAATCCAGGCATGATATTCAGTTTTTGGTCGTAGATTACCTGCAGCTGATGAGAGGAGCGGCCAGGATCGAGAACAGGCAGCAGGAAATATCGGAAATATCCCGTTCAATGAAAGCCCTGGCGCGCGAATTGAATATCCCCATCATAGCCGTAAGCCAGCTTTCCAGGGCGGTGGAACAGAGGGCCGATCACCGTCCGCAACTTTCCGACCTCAGGGAGTCAGGAGCAATCGAGCAGGACGCGGATCTGGTCATACTGCTCCTCCGGGAGGACTATTATAACCCCACCGAAGAGAACAGGGGCATGACGGAAGTCATAGTGGCGAAGCAGAGACACGGGCCTGTAGGGACGATAAAACTGGCTTTTCTGTCGGAATATACAAAGTTCAGCAATTTATCCAGAATAGAAGAGGAAGAAGGTTTTTGATGAGAAGAAGAATATTTTTGTCCGTTTTTGTTCTGATGCTGTTTGCCGCAGGTTCATGTGCCCCCGCTCAGGCGCAGGAGGGATATTCAGGCGACAAACGTATAATTGACATCCGCGTAAAAGGCAATAAGGCCGTCAGCACGTCCACTATTTTGAATAAGTTGAAGCTGAAGGCGGGCGACCTATTTGAGGAAAGCGCGCTTAACAAGGAATTAAAACGCCTTTATGCCACGGGATATTTCGGGGACGTATTCGTCGAAACGGAAGAACGCCCCGAAGGCATAATCGTGATCTTTGCCGTGACCGAAAAACCAACCGTAGAGAAGATCGAATTCCAGGGCAATGTGCGGATTAAAAAAGGCCGTCTGGCCAAAAAGATATCCGTTAAGGAAGGGGATCTGCTGGACTTCCATCTTCTTTCGCAGGACGTCGGAGAGCTTAGGACCTATTACGTTGAAGAGGGATACAGCCGTATCGAGATCGATTACAGGATTGATATCGACCCGCAGACAGGCGGGGCTACTGTTGTGTTCCTGATAGACGAGGGATACCCGCTGAGGATCAAGACCATAGAGGTCGAAGGGAATGAGAACATTCCGGACAATGAGATCAAAAAATACATGGCGACTAAAACAGCATGGTGGTTCATCCAAAAGGGGGCCTTTGACGAAGAGAAATTCCAGGCGGATCTTGACAGGATCAGGGCCGTTTACCGGAGTAAAGGGTTCCTTGACGCCCGCCTTACAAGCAGAATGGATTATGCGCCTGACGGTGAAGATTTGTATCTGACTATTGTGGTGGATGAAGGCAAAGAATACCTGGTAGGAGATATCAAAGTCGAAGGGGAGCTGGCGTTCCCGGAGAAAGAGGTACGCGGGGAAATAAAGATAAGCTCCGGAGATCCGTTCGATTATGAGAAGATCAAGGAAGATATGGACAGTATCCGCGCGTTCTACTATGACAGAGGATATATGGACGCGGAGATAGACCTGCGCCACAAGTATAATCCCGATACGGACAGGATGGATCTTATATATGTCCTTAAGGCCCATGATGAGATTAGCGTCGGCAAGATCAACATAATAGGGAATACCAGGACCAAGGATAAGGTCATACGGAGAGAACTCAGGGTATATCCGGGGGAAAAATACGATGGAAAGAAACTTAAACGCAGCAAGGAACGGATCTACAACCTGGGCTTTTTTGAGGACGTTTATTTCGAGACGGTCCCGGGTGATAGGAAGGACGTCAAGGACCTGGATATTACCGTGAAGGAGACCAAGACAGGGGAGTTATCCTTCGGGGGCGGCTACAGTTCCGTGGACGCTTTTATAGGGTTTGTCCAGATAAGGCAGGGCAATTTCGATATCATGAATTTCCCCACTTTTACCGGCAGCGGACAGAGCCTTACAATAAGGGCCGAGGTGGGAAGCGCGAGGACGAATTATCTCCTGAGCTGGACCGATCCGTGGATATTCGATTATCCGTTCCTGTTCGGTTTTGATTTTTACCGGGAGGAGCATGACAGGTACAGTGATTCCGGGTATGGTTACGATGAAAGGCGCACTGGCGGGTCTCTCAGGTTAGGCAAGGAATTAACGGACCAGCTGAGCACCGGTATTGTTTATAACCTCGAGGAGGTCAAGATCTCCGATATCCCGGACAATGCCACGACCGCTCTCAGAAAGGAAGAGGGGAAGAACATGATAAGCCGCCTTACCTGGAGCCTGAAACATGATACGAGGGACAACGTATATTCACCCACAAAGGGATGGATTTCCGGTGTTTCGCTGGAGAACGCCGGCGGCTTTATAGGCGGGGACAAGGATTTTGTCAAAGGGTATCTGCATGCCAGTTTTTATTACAGCATTCTTGAGAATATCGTTCTGGAACTGAAGGGACGCAGCGGCCTTGTCGAAAGTTACGGGGATTCCAAAGAAGTCCCCATTTACGAACGGTTTTTCGCCGGCGGCGCGACGACAATACGGGGATACGGGCAGAGGAGCGTCGGCCCGAGAGACCGGGGCACCAACACCGCGCTTGGCGGGGAAGCGACGGTCATAGGCAACGCGGAGGTCGTTTTTCCCATATTCAAGAAACTGATAAAAGGGGCGGTTTTCTGCGACGCGGGGAACGTAATGGAAAAATCCAGGGATTTGTTCAGCGGCACCGGATATAAGATGGGCGCCGGAGTGGGGGTGCGTGTGAAGACCCCTATCGGCCCGGTAAAGCTGGATTACGGGTATCCTCTCAGCGATAACTATGATGATAAAAAAGAAGGACAGTTTTATTTCAGCGTAAGTCACGGATTTTAATCCCGGTTCCACCCCCGGGGTGGAACCGGCTTCCACCCCGGGGGTGGAAGATGGAAAAAAGAAAGGAGAAGGGAAATGTTGCGTTCAAGCGGGAAATTGTTCATGGTCCTGGCAACGGTTTTTGTCGTGGTGGGCCTTCTGGCGCCTTCAGGCTATTCTAAAGGCGGCAAGATGGGGTATGTGGACCTCAGAAGGGCGTTTTACGAGTACGAGAAGACAAAGAGCCTGGAGGCTGAGCTTACCAGCCTGACCGAGGATAGACAGGGGAAACGCACCGACATGGTCGGGGTGATCACGAAATTAAGAGATGAAGCGGAACTCCTCAAAGGAGACACCAGGGACAAGAAGCAGGGTGAGATAGATGTCAAACTGGCGGAGCTCCAGGAATTTGACAAGGTGACCAGGCAGGAGCTGCTCAACAAGAAGAACGATATGTTCCGTGGAGTGATCGATGATATCCAGAAAGTGGTCGAAGATCTGGGTAAAAAAGGTCAGTACGATTATGTCCTTGATTCGCGGAATATCATGTACGCGGACGAAAAGTTCGATCTTACGGATGAAGTCGTTAAGCGGCTCAATGAGTGATGAAGGGGGGCAGCGCCGTCAGAGGACTATCAGGGGAGAGGTCCGTTTTTCCGGCAAAGCTCTCCAGACAGGACAGACGGTCAATGTCGCCTGTAAGCCCGCTGAACCCGGCACCGGTATAGTCTTTAAAAGGACGGATCTTACGGACAGTCCTGTTTTGCGTCTGGATGATGCCGTGTTCTCAAAGGCTCACGCGAGAAGGAGCACGATAGGCACCGGGGTCCGGGAGATCCAGACGATCGAACATTTTCTTGCCGCCCTGTGGGCGCTTGAGATCGACAATATCCTGGTTGAGGTGGATGGAGCGGAGCTTCCGGCATTGGACGGAAGCTCCATTGGTTTTTTCAGACCGCTGAAAGACACCGGATCGATTCCGCAGCCGTTTCCACGCCGGGTCATAAAGATAATGGAAACGGAACGTGTTGAGGAGAACGGCTGTTCGCTTACCGTATCCCCCGATGACGCTTTCAGTCTTTCTTATCTTATCGAATACGATTGCGCTTCAATAGGCCGTGAGGATTTTGAAATAACGCCGGATCAGGACCTGTTTGAGAAAGAAATAGCCCCTGCGAGGACGTTTTGCCTCAAAACCGAAGCGGAAGCGCTTTTGCAGGCGGGTCTGGGACAGGGCGCCACTCTTGAGAATACTCTGGTTCTTGATGATGACGGCCCGGTCGGGACAACCCTGCGGTTTCCGAACGAACCCGTGCGGCATAAGATACTTGATCTGATAGGGGATTTTTACATGCTCGGGCGTCCGGTCATCGGCAGGGTCAGGGCTGAAAAGTCGGGACACAGGCTTAACGCGGAGATGATCAGGAAGATACACGAGAAATATGTTAAAGAATAACAAAAGCCGAAGGGGTACTGATGAGTAAGAAGACATTGGACATTAAGAAGGTCATGGAGCTTTTGCCCCACCGATATCCGTTTCTTCTGGTGGACAGGGTCATTGATTACGAGCAGGGGAAGTGGATAAACGCGATCAAGAACGTGACGATGAATGAGTTGTTTTTCCAGGGGCATTTTCCCGGCGAGCCGATCATGCCGGGCGTCCTCATGATCGAAGCGCTCGCGCAGACCGGCGGTATTCTTGCCCTGCTTAACGAAGAAAACAGGGACAAACTGGCCTTTTTCATGACGATCAATAACGCGAAATTCCGCAGGCCCGTGACTCCCGGAGACCAGATTCTTCTTCACGTAACCGTTGACAAGCTTGTCCGCAGGAATATCGTTCAGACACACGGGGAGGCAAGCGTGGACGGTAAATGCGTCTGCGAGGCGGACCTGATGTTCAGTCTTGTCGATAAGGAAGGATGACCCTCAGGCACCAGCCATAAAGGTATATAACTATGAAAAAAGTAGGGTTGATCGCGGGGGAAGGGACTCTTCCCATGGAGTTTGTCAGGTCAGCCAGGAAGTCGGGCGACACCGTAGTGGTATTCGCCCTCCAGGGCATGGCTTCGTCGCAGCTTGAGGAAGAGGCCGACAAGGTGTACTGGCTGAAGATCGGCCAGTACAGGAAGTTCGCGTTTTTGTTGATCAAGGAAAGGATCCGCCGCATGGCGCTGGTAGGCAAGGTGCGTAAAAATGTCATATATGACGACGGAACTTATGATAAGGAAGCCAGAGCCTCACTGAAAAGCCTGCGGAACAAAGAGGACTATTCCATCCTTGAAGAGGTCACCCGGCATCTCGGCCGCTTCGGGGTTGAAGTTATAGACGGGATGCAGTATCTTTCCCACCTTTTGCCTGATAAGGGTATTTTAAGCCGGGGAACCCCTGATAAACGCGTGGAGGAGGATATCCGGTTCGGGTATGATATCGCCAGGAAGCTGGCAGGGATGGATATCGGCCAGACAGTGGTCGTCAAGGACAAGACAGTTGTCGCTGTTGAAGCCATGGAAGGGACCGATGCCACGATCGCCAGAGCCGGGGACATAGCCGGGCAAGGGTGCGTGATGGTAAAGGTAAGCCGCCCCAACCAGGACTTGAGGTGGGATGTCCCCACCGTAGGCCCGGATACCATGACTGGCCTTTCCGCCGGCAGGTTCAGCGCCCTCGCGATCGAAAGCGGCAAAATGTTCCTTATCGATAAGGAAAAGCTGATAAAGATCGCCGATGCGAATGATATCGTCGTAAAAGTTCTTTAGCACTTATACTGGCAATTCCCGTATACAAATCACTTTAGCCCCATTTTACATCGAAGGTTGCCTGCCAAAATAAAAGTAAAAGTTTAGTCCAAAAATGTAATTCAACCGGCGATTGGCCTTCGGGAACCATGCCCGCTCGGGCAGCCTATCCCTGTACAGAACGCTTCAAAACAGCCACTCGATGCGACGATTCAAATGAATATTTCTTAGTCTTAGCTATTATCCAAAGTATTGTTATAGAAAAACGGATACCCGTTCCTGGTAGGAATAAGCCTGACCGGGCGTAAGCATCTTTTCTCAGCTGAACCAGGATATTTACAGCCTTCTTTTAGATTTTGGGTTTTTCGGATATGAAGCGGGTTATTGCTTCGGCGGCTCTTCGGCTGGCGCCTTTTTCCCCCAGAGCATGCGCGACCTCTTTTAATTCGTCCCTCATTCGCTGCATGCGGGGCCCGTCGTTCATGATCTCCAGGATCTTTCGGGACAGTTTTTCCGGCGTGGCATTTCCCTGAAGCAGCTCAGGAGCGACCTCTTTCCCGGCTATGATGTTGGTAAGCCCCAGAAAAGGGGTCTTTGCGAAGATGCGGAAAAGGACGTATGTCAGGATGGCTGCGCGGTATGTGATGACCATCGGTTTTCCCATGATCGCCGTCTCCAGCGTGGCTGTGCCGGAAGTAACAACGGCGAGATCACAGCGGTCCAGAGCGGCGAATGTGTTATCCGTGACACGGGAGACGGAAAGGCCGCTGTGGCCTGCCAGGGCCGGATCGTACAGGGCTTTGTCGATATTGGAATTTTCCGCGACGATGAAATGAACGTCTTTTTGCCGTTCATGTATCTTTTCCGCGGTATCCAGCAGGACGGGTAACATGTTCAGTATTTCGCTTTTCCGCGAACCGGGAAGAAGGGCGATAGTGAACGGTTCACGGGGCTCACGTCTTGCCGGTAAGGGAGCCGTATCCAGTAAAGGATGCCCCACGAACTCGCAATCTACCCCGGCCTGTTCCAGGAACTCTTTTTCGAACCTGAAGAGCACAAGGATCCTGTCCGTGTAGCTCTTCAGTGATCTTATTCTCCAGCGCCCCCACGCCCAGACCTGGGGGAGTATGTAATAGACGACCGGTATATTCTCCCGGCGCAGAAATCTGGCTACACTGAGATTAAAACCGGGGTAATCGACCAGGATAGCCAGGCCGGGCCTTCTTTTCCGTATATTTTCGGCCGTATTTTTATATTGCCTGCGGATCCTGGAGAGATCTTTAACGGCTTCCCACACGCCGACTATGGATAGTTTCCGGACGTGTTCGATGAGTTCCGCGCCCTGCCCGGCCATGCAGTCGCCTCCGATGCCCCAGAAGGATGCCTCCGGAAGCAGTTTTTTGAGTTCTTTCAGCAGTTCCCCGGCGCGCATGTCCCCGGAGGGTTCACCGGTTATGATGAGGATATTCCTGTTCATCATAAATATGACTTGTTGCTGTTGATCTTTTCCAGTATGGCCAGAGCTACCTGAAGGGCCTGCCTGCCTTCCTGCCCCGAGACAACAGGTTTTTTCCTGTTGAGGACACAGTCGATAAAAGATTTAAGCTCGATTTTCAGGGGCTCCTTTTTCTTGATCCTGATCTTTGTCTTGTTAAGGGTTTTATCAGCCCCCTGAAACAGAAAAGCCTCCTGATGCAGGTAGTCCAGAAGTATGTAAGATTGTTCCTGGAAGATACGGATCTTGCGTTCTTCCTTTTGGGTCACCCGGCTGGCCGTGATATCCGCTATTACGTCGTTCTGGAAACTCAGACGGACGTTGGCGAGGTCCTCGTGGTCGGAAACACTGCTTATGCCGACAGCCTCGATATTTCTTACCGTGGAATTCACCAGGCCGAGGATGATATCGATATCGTGGATCATAAGGTCAAGCACGACGCCCACGTCTTTGATGCGGTTTTTCTTCTTGATAGACCCCAGCCTCTGACATTCAATGAATTTCGGCCCGCGCATCAGAGGTTCTACCGCCAGGACGGCTGAATTGAACCTTTCGATATGCCCCACCTGGATTATGAGGTCTTTGTCTTCAGCCAGTTTGATCAGCTCGTCGGCCTCTTCGAGGGTCCTTGTGATCGGCTTTTCGATCAGGACGTGGACTCCCGCTTTCAGAAAGTCCTTTGCGACCTCATAATGCAGACTGGTGGGGACGGCTATGCTGACCGCATCGGCCTTATCGAGGAGGTCGTGGTAATCGGTGAAATAGTTTGTGTTATATTTTTTTGCTGTTTCTTTTGCTACGTCCGCTTTTATATCGCAGATACCGGACAGAGAGATATTGGATCTTCTTTCTATTGAGGAATATATCTTAGTATGGAGGGAGCCGAGATGCCCGCCTCCTACAACGGCTATACGAAATTTACTCATAGTCATTCCATGCCTTGCCGGATCATTGCACCGGCTTCACCGGAAAATTATATCACTATTGCATATTAAGGGCAAGAGTATTCAGGGTTCAGGGGTCAGAGAAGAAACTGTACCCTGAACCCCCTTGCCCTAGGGCCGAAGTTCTCGACAAGCACGGGTATCTGTGCTAAAATTTACCGGCTATAGAGGGATAACCGGACAGCCGCGAGTTCCGAAAAAATGAAAAATTACGCCAGATTCATAAAACTTATACTGCCCCATGGTGGTATTTTTGCCATGGCAGTGCTGTGCATGATCCTATCGACGCTTTTCAGCGCATCCCCCCTGGGGTTGATCATCCCGCTGGTTGACAAGGTCATAACGGGTAAACAGGTGGTGATCCCCGCGGGGGTAAATTCGCCTCTGATACTGACGGAGGTTGTGCGGAGGATCAATGAGCTTCCGCCGTTGAGGCTTCTTAATGTCCTGACCATTATGGTGGTCCTGCTCTTCCTGCTCAAGGGGCTTTTTGAGTTTTTGCAGACGTATTTGATGAGCAACGTAAGCCAGAAAGTTATCCGGGACGTAAAGAATATGATCTACAGAAAACTGCAGGATTTTTCCATGGATTTTTACGACCGCAATCCTACAGGGAAACTCATGTCGCGCATTACTTACGATGCCGCTGTGATCCGGGATGCCATAGGCAGCGGCCTGGCGGATACGTTTTATCAGCCGATACAGCTGATATTTTACGCGGGCCTGCTTGTCATGGTCAAGGTATATTTCGGGATCCCGTGGAACCTTATAGTGGTCAGCCTCATTCTGTTCCCGCTTGTCCTTTATCCCGTTGTAAAGATAGGCAAAAAGCTGCGGAAGATCAGCCGGAGTTCCCAGGAGAAGATCGGCGACATCAACAATATGCTTCTTGAGACCATATCAGGCGCCAAGCTGGTCAAGTCGTTCGGCATGGAAGATTACGAGTGGGAACGTTTCAGGGGACACAACCAGGCGTTTTATAAGCTGAACATGAAATCCGTCAAAAGGATGAAGATCGTAAGCCCGCTGACCGAATGTATGGGCGTGGTTTGTGTCGCGGCGATACTGTGGATGGCCGGCAAGAGCATAATCAGCGGAGAACTGTCCGCCGGGGTCTTTACCGCTTTTCTCGCGGCTATTTTCTCCATGATGAAGCCGGTCAAGAAGCTGAGCAATGTATACGGGATCAACCAGCAGGCCCTTGCCGCCACGGAACGTATATTCCGCCTGATGGATGAACCTGTCAGTATCGAGGAAAAAGAAGATGCTGCCGGGTTGAGCTCTTTTGAAAAGGGGATAACCTTTGAAGGGGTTTCCTTCAGGTACGATAAGGAAAAGGTTCTCAGCGACATCGATCTCACGATCAATAAAGGCGAGATAGTGGCGCTTGTCGGCCCCAGCGGAGGAGGAAAAAGCACCCTGGTCAATCTTATCCCGAGGTTTTACGATCCGGTTCAGGGGTCTGTCCATATCGACGGGATAGATCTGCGGGATATTTCGCTCAGGTCTCTCAGGGGGAAGATAGGGCTTGTGACCCAGGAGACGCTCCTTTTTAATGATTCGGTAAGGGTGAATATCAGTTATGGACACAGGGACATCGATGAGGATCAGCTTGTGCGCGTGGCTAAAGCGGCTAACGCGCACCGTTTTATCAAGGATTTCCCGGAAGGGTATGATACCGTGATCGGAGAAAGAGGCCTTAGGATCTCGGGGGGGCAGAGACAGCGGATAGCTATCGCCCGGGCTGTTTACAAGAATCCCCCCATCCTTATCCTTGATGAAGCGACATCGCAGCTGGATACCGAGAGTGAAAAACTGGTCCAGGAGGCGATCAACAATCTGATAAAAGGACGGACGGTCATTATCATCGCTCACAGATTAAGCACGATCAAGCATGCTGATAAGATCGTGGTCATAGATAAAGGCAGGATCGTTGACAGCGGGTCCCATGAGGAACTGCTTGGACGAAGTCCTCTATACGAAAAGCTTTACCAGATGCAGTTTTCGGATAAATAGGGTAACCCCGTTCCAGTCTTGGCCAAATTGGGACAAAACACTTGAAAATATATATATTTTCTATATAATAATCGTTCAGTGTATGTGTTGTTTTTTTTAACGTTAACGCGGGTAAACCTGTCAGCGCGCGATGATCCCGGCAGGGGTTTTATAATCGCGCGAATATAGCGTGGGTGGACCGGCACGGAGAGGAGAAGAGCAGGATATGGCGGTAGGATCGAAAGTCATAATGGAATTATTGGAAAACGGTGTGCATTTCGGGCATCAGACCAACAAATGGAACCCGAAAATGGAGAAATACATTTTCGGTAAAAAAAGCGGTATTTATATCATCGACTTGAAAAAGACCGAGGAGGCGCTGGCTGAAGCGGCGGAATTCCTCAGCGGTCTGGCTGCTTCCGGAAAGACAGTGCTGTTTGCCGGGACGAAGAAACAGGCCAAAGAGATTATCAGGGAGGAAGCCGGGCGATGCGGGATGTTTTATGTGGATGAGCGGTGGCTCGGCGGGTGTCTTACCAACTTCACCACTATCAGAAGAAGCGTGGAGCGGCTTAACCATCTGCAGGAGATGAAAGAAGGCGAGGTTTACGAGTCTCTCCCCAAGAAAGAAAAAGCCCATATTGACAGGGAAGAGCAGAAACTGCTTAAGAATCTTGGAGGGATACGGGAGATGAAGGGACTTCCCGATTGTCTTATGGCCGTTGATGCCGAAGCCGAGAGCATAGCGATCAGGGAGGCGCACAAGATAGGGATACCTGTTATCGCTCTCGTGGATACCAACTGCGACCCGGACCTGATCGATTATCCGATCCCCGGCAACGATGACGCCATCAGGGCCATCAGGTATATTGTTTCCACGCTGGCAGACGCTGTGAAAGAAGGGAGCGGCGGGGTTAAGAAAGAAAAACCGCGCCCTAAAAAGGAAGAAGAGGCCCCCGAGGAAAAAGGGGAAGAGAAAAAAGAGGCCGCTGTCGAAGAACCGAAAGCTGCCGAAGAACCGAAAGAGGAAGAGATAGCCGAAGAGAAACCGGAGAGCGCGGCAGTCGAGAGTCCGGCGGACGACATTGAAGAGGAAGAGGAAGAGGTCATCGAAGGCGACATAAAGCTTGACGATACAGGAAAAAAATAAGGATCCGGGACGGTAGAACGATCAATAGGGGAGAAGGAAAATGAGTATTCTGGACGCGGTCAAGAAATTACGGTTCAAGACATCCGCCGGGATGATGGAATGTAAGGATGCGTTGAAAGAGTCCGGCGGCGATATTGAAAAAGCGGTTGAGATACTGCGAAAAAAGGGTATTGCCAAAGCTGCGAAAAAAGCCTCGCGTATCGCGGGAGAAGGTGTCATCGAAAGTTATATCCATACGCGCGGCAGGATCGGCGTTCTTCTCGAGGTGAGTTGCGAAACGGATTTTGTGGCCAAAAACAGCGAGTTTAAAAAAGTAGCCCGGGAACTTAGCATGCAGGTAGCGGCGGCGAATCCGTTATATGTCTCCAGAGCGGATGTGCCCGCTGATTCTGTCGCGAGGGAAAAAGATATCTTCCGCACCCAGGTTACCGGTAAACCCGCTGACGTGGTGGAGAAGGTTGTCGAGGGCAAATTGGAGAAATATTATTCCGAGGCGTGCCTCCTCGAACAGCCGTTTATAAAGGATCCCAATTTGAAGATAAAGGACATCATCACTCAGCTTATCGCGAAACTCGGGGAGAATATCGTGGTGAAAAGGTTCGTCCGATTCGAAGTCGGCGAGGAATTTTAGAGGAACAATGGCCGGGAAACGAAAAAAACGCAGAAGGGTTGTCCTGAAAATAAGCGGTGAAGCGCTTATGGGAGATCTCGGATTCGGGATCGACCCTGAGGTGAATGTTTCGATATCCAGGCAGATAAAGGAGATCAAGGGCGATGGCGTCGAGATAGCGATAGTCATAGGCGGCGGGAATATCTTCCGCGGGCTGACAGCCGCCAGCGAGGGGATGGACCGCGCCACTGCGGATTATATGGGCATGCTGGCGACCATGCTGAACGGGCTTGCTCTTCAGGATGCCCTGGAAAAAGCCGGCGTGGATACGCGTGTGCTCACGGCCATTGAGATGTGCGAGCTGGCCGAACCGTATATCCGCCGGAGGGCTATCAGGCACCTGGAAAAAGGCCGTGTCGTGATATTCGTCTGCGGGACAGGCAACCCGTATTTCACCACTGACACGGCAGCCGCGCTCAGGGCCATAGAGATCGGCGCCGAGATGATCCTGAAAGCCACAAAGGTCGACGGCGTTTACACAAAAGACCCCGTGAAGCATAGAACGGCGAAAAAATTCGACAGGCTTGGTTACCTGGAGGTCCTGAAAAAAAAGTTAAAGGTCATGGATGCCACGGCGATCAGTCTCTGTATGGACAATAATCTTCCGGTAGTGGTTTTCAATATCAAAAAAAGAGGTAATATCAGGCGCGCCGTCAACGGCCGGAAAATAGGGACGATAATCAATTAAAGAGAGGTCTTTATGATTCAGACGGAAGTCGACAGGATTGTCAAAGAAACCGAAGACAGAATGCAAACGGCGCTTGAATCCGTCCGGAAGCAGTTTTCAACGATAAGGACCGGGAGAGCGCATCCTGCTCTTGTGGAAAGCGTCAAGGTGGATTATTACGGCACAAAAACCCCGCTTAAACAGCTGGCCAGCGTATCCGCTCCGGAACCGCGCCTCATAGTGATACAGCCGTGGGATAAGGGGTCCATGGCGGAGGTCGAGAAGGCGATCCTTGCCTCCGACGTTGGGATAACTCCCACGAACGATGGTAAGGTCATCCGGCTGTCCATGCCGCAGTTGACGCAGGAGAGACGCGATGAGCTGGTCAAGGTCCTCCACAGGATCGCGGAAGAAGGGAAGATATCGCTCCGCAACGCCCGTCACAACGCGAATGAGGAAGCCGTCAAACTCGAGAAAGAGAACAAGATGACGGAAGATGACAAGTTCCTGACGAAAGAGAGAACGCAGAAACTGATAGACCAGTATATCAAGAAAGTAGACACTCTTCTGGCCGATAAAGAAGAAGAGATAAAGAGTTAAAGGGCCGCTAGCTCATCCGGTAGAGCACCGCCCTTTTAAGGCGGGTGTGCTTGGTTCGAGTCCAAGGCGGCTCACCAGTTTTGATAGTTGGTCGAACCAAGACCGACCATGGAATAAGGTTACTCGTTCCCCTTAAGCGAACGAGAAAAAAAGCCTATCTACTCTCATTAGGGAGTGGGTAGGTTTTTTTTCTTCAGGGCAAAACACTGAGGATTAGTGCAGACGTCTGCACTTTTTATATCATTAAACAGGTACAGTTTTTTATGGGCTATTTTTGGGAAAGGAGCTTTAAACCGGAAAGATCTTCTCCTAAGATTTAGAACGATAGTGAAAAAACGTCCAGACAGACAGGGCTTTGAGCCTTTGTCTATGGAAAAGACCAAGTGGGTGATGGGTCTTTCACAGCCAACGGTTATTCAGGTGATAAAGAAAGGGGATATTGTTGCGCTTGTTATGGGCGAGCAGAATGGCCTGCCATATCAAATAGACGCTGAGAGTGTCTGGAAACTGCTGAATAATCCTGCTGGGTGGATAATAGAAGCCTGGAATCGCTGGAATCGGCGGAAGAAATATAATAACACGACAAAAGTGTCGAATGAAGAATGGGCCAAGAGGGCTTACAGGATCTTTAACGAAGATGGGAAGCTACCATATCCCAATGCTAATCAGACAGCCAAGAATAGGTCGAAATGGTACAGTTCTTATGAAATGTTCGAGAAACTCGGCATATCACGCGGGAAATATCAGCAAATCAGACCTTTGGTATATATCCTTTTCGAGACGGAGAAAAGCCTTAAAAATGAGCTGGTAATTCAGGCAGTACAGGGCCAGTTTGACAAAAAGATCGCTCACAGGGGTAATAAACAGCTCCCTGGGTCCCCGGAGGAGGTTCTGGAGGCTGGATATCAGGTTGCGGAGGGATATACTTTAAGTATCAAACGTTAGGTCTGAAATCCATTGGATTGGGGTGTCTCCCGGTCGGCAGAAGCCTCTCCAAAAGAGAGGCTTTCTGCTATTATAAGGGTTTTTCGGTTATTATGAGATGCAACTACGTGTTAAATTAATAGGGAAAAAGTTACCCGCTTAGATGTTGTAATATTTTTACAACATGATATACTATTATTGTGGAGAAAATCTAGGGCCCGGAAGGAGGGGAAAGATATGGGAAGTTTTGGGGAGTTTTTTAAAAAGAAAAGGGTTGCTTTAGAACTGACTCTTAGAGAGTTTTGCGAAAAGCATAGTCTGGATCCCGGGAATATCAGCAAGCTTGAAAGAGGCAGACTATCACCACCTAAAGAAAAAAAACTGGAAGAATACGCCCAATACTTAAACATCAAAAAAGGGTCAGATGACTGGTATGAATTTTTTGATCTCGCAACCGCAGAGGCTGGAAGGATTCCCACAGAGTTGATGGAAGATGAATTGGTCGAAAAGTTGCCGATCCTTTTCCGGACTGCTCGCGGAAAAAAACCTACCAAAAAAGAGCTTGAAGAGTTCATTGCTTTCTTGAAAAAGGCGCTTTAAATGACAAGTCCCAAAAGATTTCCATTCACTGCTGCTCATTTAAGCCGGAATGATATCCGTAAAGAAGCATACACATTTCTTGATAAGTACCACCCAGAAAATACGATTCCAGTACCAATAGAAAAAATCATTGATTTAAAACTCGGCATAAATATAGTGTCTATTCCGGGGTTGCGGGAGATTTATAATATTGACGCGTATTTCGGTAAGGACCTGCAGGATATTTACGTTGATGAATACATCTATCGGCACAGGTCAAATAGGTATAGATTTTCTTTAGCGCACGAGATGGGCCATTATTTATTGCATTACAAGGTCTATCAAGACAACAATTTATTTAAAACGATAGAGGATTGGAAAAAGCTTGTCGAGATTATTCCGGACGATCAATATCGTTGGCTTGAATTCCAGGCGTATGAGTTCGGCGGGCAAGTCCTGGTCCCGCTTCATCACCTTCAGGAACGGTATGTGGTGCAAGCCGAAGTCGTGAAGGAAGTTCAGGCGACAGATGACCCCATTGTTATCAAGGATTTTGCGATAGAGTTACTGGCTGAGGATTTTTCTGTATCCCCAGAGGCCATTCGCAGGAGGATCGATAACGAAAACCTTCCATTCCCGATATGATTAGTTAATAATTTGCGCTGAAAGATAGACCTTGATAATAAAAAACCCCAGCCAACATATTTTCAATAATTGAACTTACGAATGTCCTAAGAAGACCCAGAAACGTTATTATTCCGAATGTGATACCATCCCAAAGCAAGGGGCCCCGCGACTAAAAGAGCATAACCAATAAATCGTAATCCGACCAAAGAAAAGAGGGCGATTATTAGTGCTCCCAGGGCCACAAAGAGGGTCTGGCAGTGCTTGTATTCCGTGGATTTTTTTAAAACAAGGTTTGTAATATAGCCGATAGCCTGAGAAGAATGATCAAGAAGCCCTTTGACATATTGTTTGGCGTATATTCTTTTAGTAGCAGTCTGATCTCCCCCCTCACTAAAACATTTCAAAAAACGCATACTGGCGTCGAAAAAGAGATCATAATTCCCTAAAAGAGCGTGATGGGATTTATCTAAATTATCCATAGTTTTCTTCGAACGGAGATAGATAAAGTGTATTCTGATAGGGTGGATTTGTGATCGTTCTTTTTCAATATCTCGGAGGAGATCAGCCCCGCTTCTGGATAGAATTTCTGTGTAGTTATCCCAGTCGGCAGGTCCTAAAAGGGTATAAGTTCCTTCACGTATATTTTTAATAATTCGCTTAAGATCTTTGATATTTTCTTTAGTCATATTTATCCTTTCACTTCAAACTGATACTCTGGGATCGCTTTGAAGTTCATGCCGCAGGCTCGGCATCTGCAGTCGTTAGTACTGAAAAGCAAAAGGGACACACTCAAGGTGCCCCTAAACGATAGAGTTATTTTGGGCTGGTGCTGCAGGGTTTATTAATCTTTTTTAGAGAATTTTTCTTCTATGTATCTGTCCCGGATCTCAATTGAATATGCGAATAAAATATCTGATATGCGCGAACCGTGTTCAAAAGCATAATTTTTAATTAACTCGGCCTTAGGAGTTTTTTCGAGGTTTTAATACAGCATTAGATGTTTTGCAGCGGCTTCAATATCAAACGGTGTTTTCGGGTTTTTCCTTTCTATAGTTGAGAAGAAATATTGTTTATTTTCGCTGAAAAATTCCTCGAAATGTGATTTGCTCAACATCTTCTTGCCTTCTTCTGTAAGACTCAGAGGACTTTTGGCAGAAACATACACTTGCTCATTTAGAATATCTTCCTCGAAAAGTTTTGAAGAGATCAAATCCAGGGCACGCCTGATTTTCGGAAATTCTTTGCAGACTTCCCGCACCGTTTTCCAATGACATCCGGCCCAAAACACAAACGCAATCACGCCCACAGACAATATTCCATAGACCCAATTTGGAAACATTAATGTTATCGAAGTAATTTCATTCATATCAACGTTTTTGGGTTGTTATTTTTGAAGGAAACAATTCAATTATACCGCAATTCTGGCCGTGTGCCAACTTTTGTGTTTTGGCACAATTTTCTTTTTACTTACAGATTACTGCAAACGCCATCTTGTATCGGTACGTTTAACCTTTTACAGCCCCAGCAACTCCCACTTATTCAAATACTCCTGATCTAGATCTCGGGACTCACACAATACTCTCACTTGTCAGTTTTTCTTACAGCTGTATCGCCGATTTTTTTACCCTTTTATCGTGGATTGTATGCAATAAGCTCCGGATGTATCGGATACTTTCGCATTTCGTATAGCTTTATATCGTCACTCTTATGCGATTATATAACTGATTTTTCAGATCATCCACACTCTCCCAGGCGATATAGTTGTATTGCCTGGTATCGAAGTGCAACTTTTTATCGTCTATTTCATCTTTTCGACAAGTCCAGATAACAGGAAGACTTAATCCCTGGGCAAAGCCGGCTTCGTAATAGACGCCGTGTTTTTGGCCCGAGAAATCTGCGATAACAAATCTACTTTGCTTGATTTCACTGATTATTCTGTCGCAGATTTTCTCGTTGTGCTCTGTCTTATCTACGCGTTCCGGAATAAATCCACACTCAGTGCAGGCAGGGGAGATAGCTTTATCATAGATCTCGTCAAAGTCCGGGTCAAAGTTCATTGCGACAAATACTTTCTTACTGTTAAGATTGATCTCTTTCAGTTTCTCATATTCTGCCCAGCCATCAACAGTTAAGAAACTTTGTATTCTGTCGATGTTTTCCTCTCCAGCGATAAAATTCCTCTCTCGTAAATGTTTAAGTATGCTGTTCAGCTCTTCCTTGTTAAGGCAGAAAAATTTTGAGTAATCGTGAAACTTATTTATAGGCACTCTTTCTTCAAGAGATTTTGAATTTTCTCCGATAAAATGGAGAACATTATTGATTCTGTCAGAAACGGTAAGGTTTTTATGGGGAGCAATTATATCAGGGATTTTGCCTAATGTATCAGTATAAATTTCTTTGGGTTTTTCCTCCTCTGGTCTATTACGTAAATATCCTGAAAACAGTATTTTGTCATCTTGGCTGATTTTTGTTAAGTCCATTTCAAATGCTTGATCAGTAAGGGCATAATCTCCACAGATAGAGCAATGTATATCTTTCGAAAAATTGGAACGCACCTCTTTGATTTTAATTTCAGAATTACAGAATTTGCAGTTATTCATTCTTCTTCTAGTTCCTCGTATTAATCCCAAAGTGTTTTCGGCATATTTTTGATCATTTCATCTACCATAGTTTTAAATACTTTTTTTTCTTCCTCATTAGCGAGCTGTTGGTCCTCTAATAACATTGTGTGTGATGTTTTTGCTATTCGTTTTTTTGCAACATTTGCAGCTTGCTTTTTTATAGTATCTTTCAAACTAGTACGAGGGACTAAACCATATACAAAAATGCAATCCAATGCTTGGGCAGCATGTTTCATCGTTTTAATGGTTGCAGCTCCACTAATTTCGTTCTGTTCCAAAAATGTCACACTACTGCGGTCACTCACATTTAGCCGCTGGGCAAACTGTCTGCCACTCATATTTAATGCATTTCTAATAGCTCTAATCCACCCTTTTTGAGGGATAATGATAGATTTCAATATGTCTAGTTGCTGCAATTTGTTATCCAACTGCTCTATTACTAATTCTCTGTTTTTAATCTTCATAACGCTAGTCCTTTTGTTGAATTATAACTAAACAAAAATGCTATATTTGTTTAGTTATAATTCAACAATTATTAATTAAATGTTGAATTATAACTAAACAAATTTTACAATTCAAATATACACTGCTTTGATTGTTTTGTCAAGTTTCGTTATTATCAAAAGACGTGCGAGGGTTGTAATTGCACGTTTAATTTTGCTTCTTCCTGCTTCCATGTATCGCATTCGGTAGAACGTACTATCCAACTTAAAATTTTCACCATCTTATATCCCCTTGGGATACCCGATGAGGATTTTTTTGCCGCCTTGGGCTCGAACCGGTTTTCACACAATTGTCACAATTCCTTAATATAAAGTTCACCTGATACGTATACCATTATAATAAGACCATATAGCTTGATTTATTTCAGGACTGGGAGATAATAATAATTACAGTGATCGGTTTAATTGAAAAGGAAAAGAGATGAGAAAAAAAAATATTCTGGTAGTGGAAGACGACAAGAACATATCCAAACTTATAAAGTATAATCTGGAGGGAGAAGGCTATGGGTGTTTAGTGTCTTTCGGCGGGGAGGATGCTTTAAAGATCCTGGACAAAAATCCCGTTGATCTGATCGTGCTGGACATAATGCTTCCCGGCATGGATGGTCTGGAGGTTTGCAGGCGGGTTAAACAGGATAAGGTGCTTTCCGGTATCCCGATTATTATGTTAACAGCTAAAGGTGAAGAGGTGGATAGAGTTGTAGGATTTGAGCTGGGGGCGGATGATTATATGGTCAAACCTTTTAGCCCGAGAGAACTGATCTTGCGCATTAAAGCGATATTAAAGAGGTTAAACCCTGTAGAGGTTGAAAAGAACCTGTTAAAAGCGGGAAATCTCACAATGGACTTACCGCGTCATAAAGTAACTGTTGATAAGAAAGAAATAGAGCTGACTTCCATGGAATTTAAATTGTTGGCCGCTCTGATGCAAAGAAAAGGACGCGTGCAGTCAAGAGAGAGACTGCTGGATGATGTATGGGACATAGCTTCCGATGTAACGACCCGTACGGTAGACACGCATATCAAGCGTTTAAGGGCAAAGCTTGGTAAGGCGGGATATCTGATAGAGACGGTCAGGGGTATAGGATATCGTTTCAGCGAAGAAAAGGAATAGAGCTTGAGAATAAATATTCATCACAAAATAACGATCATATTTTGTTTGATACTTGCTGTTATCCTGTTCGGTGTTTTTACTTACCTTGATTCAACCCTTAAAGATTATACCTATAGCAGGATCAGATCAGCGCTGATAAAAGAGACGTTATTGGCAAAATTGTTCCTTGAAAAAGACTTTCCGGGATATCCCCGTTTAAAAGAAATTGATGATATCGCCGATCAGGCCGGCGAAAGTCTTAGTTCCAGAGTGACGATCATCGGCATGGACGGGAAAGTGCTGGGGGACTCTGACCTTAACGGGGAGAAACTGCATAATGTTGAGAATCACTTGTACAGGCTGGAAGTCCAGGAAGCCCTGAAGTCAGGAATAGGTGAAAGCGCACGTTTTAGCACGACCGTTCAGAAGAATATGCTTTATATAGCCGTGCTTTTTGGAAAAGGGGATCCTCTGGGTGTTGTGAGGTTATCCTTGCCACTGTCTGACATCGAAGTGGTTTCGGGACATCTGAAAAAGGTCTTGTTCGCCGCGTTGGCGATAGCTTTCTGTATCGCCGTTGTGGCCAGTTCCGGGGCAGCACGTTTTATCTCAAAACCGATAGAAGACATTTCTTCAGCGGCGAGGAAGATAGCGGCAGGGGATTTCTCAAAGAGAATATCCCTCAGAACAAAGGATGAGATAGGGGGCCTTGCCGGTGCTTTTAACGATATGTCGAAAGAGATCTGTTCTAAAATAGAGGAACTCAAAGATAATAAAGCCAGGTTGGAGGCGGTTCTATTAAGCATGTTTGATGGCGTGATGGTAGTGGATTCCAGGGGGATGATACTTCTCATGAACAGGGCCCTGAAGAACATACTCGCGGTTGAACATGCGCCTGAAGGCAGGAAGCCTCTTGAGGTGGTCCGAAATATCGAAGTTCAGGAGATCGCGGATAAAGTATTGGAGCCGGGATCGGGGGTCGAATCAAGAGAGATATCCATTTTATTGCCGAAGGAAAAGGAATTGATAATACACGGCACGCCGATCGTCCGGGGGGAAAAGATTGAGGGTGCGGTGCTGGTGTTCCATGATGTGACGGATATGCGGCGTCTGGAGAGGATACGTAAAGATTTCGTGGCTAATGTTTCACATGAACTCAGAACGCCGGTATCCAGCATTAAGGGGTTTGCGGAAACTTTAAGCGCCCGGGCTTTGGATGACAAGGAAAGCGCGAAAGAATTCATAAAGATCATAGAGGAAAATTCTAACAGGCTGGTGAGGCTGATAGACGATCTATTGGACCTTTCCAGGATCGAGTCAGGTAATATCAGTCTGAATTTAAAACCTCATTCCGTTTATCGTATGGTCGAGAAAGTGATTTCAGAAATGCAGGAACAGGCGAATAAAAGGTCCATATCTATAAGGAACAATATCGCCGATGATATCCCGGATGTTCCGGCAGATAAATCCCTCATTTCCCAGGTTTTCTTGAATTTGATAGATAACGCGATAAAATATACTGAAAAGAACGGCCTTGTTACGATTTCAGCGGAGCAAAAAAACGGGTTTGTCAAAATAGACGTGGAAGACAGCGGTATCGGTATCCCTGAGAAAGACATCCCCAGGGTCTTTGAACGGTTCTATTGCGTTGACAAAACACGTTCCCGCCGATTGGGAGGCACCGGACTCGGTCTTTCGATAGTCAAACACGTAGTAGAAGAACACGGCGGTCAGGTTTCTGTCCAGAGCGTGCTCGGCCGGGGTTCTACTTTCACCTTTACACTTCCTAAAGCATGATCCTGCTAACTTTTACAGCACTGCAATAACTGTGCTATATCTTCCCTTGTTTTAATTCACGTAAAGTTCACTTTGCCGTAAAAATTCCTCCACACAAAAATTATACAATTTAGTTGAAATCCGGAAAGTTGGGCCCCTGTACCGTGTCCCGAAGGGGCCCTGGTACGAGGAAAAATGCGAAAAGAAGGAAGGGGAATAAATGGTAATGACGGCGTTTTTCATAATTGCGCTTCTGGTCATGGGCGTAACATATTTAAATCTTTGCAGGAGAATATCAGAATGCCTGTTAAAGACGATCACATTTCGCGGAAAAATAGAAGAGGAAGGAGGTGACAATTGGCTGAAAATACAACCGGATATAGAAGGCTTCGATAACTGCGATGATTTAACATATAAAGATTTTGAGGGAAATGATGCGGAAGTCAGGTCAGTAAAAAAAGAGGAACTATGCGGGCATTTAAATTGACCACAAGAAGATAAAGCGGAAGAACGATCTTAAAAGGAGGTTGGAAAAAGATGAAAAGAAGAGTCATGGGTACGATGGTGATAATGGTTTTGCTTTTTGCTTGCTGCGCCACCAGGCTTTGGGCGAGCGAGATGGATGTTCTGGTCAACAAACTTGTTGAAAAAGGCATCCTGACGCCATATGAAGCGCAGATATTGAAGGCTGAGGCAAAGGAAGAGGCGGCAGCAGAATTGGCTCAGGGCAAGGCTGTGACGGTGCCTGGATGGACACAAAAGATCAAGATCAAGGGTGATGCCAGGTTCAGGACCCAGGTGGAATGGGGCAAGGGAAGAGCGCCGGCCCACCAAAGGATACGAAACAGGGTAAGAGCCAGGCTTGGTGTCGAAGGAAAGGTAAACAAACAAGTTTCAGCGGGAATTTATGCGGTTACCGGAGGCAATGATCCGAGGTCAACCAACCAAACGCTGGATGACGGTTTTGAAACGCAGACCTTTCGTCTGGACGCGTACTATATAAAGTGGATGCCCGAACTTGACGAACAAATAGGTGACGGTACGGTATGGCTGGGAAAATTCAAAAACCCGTTTCAAAAAACAGCCCTTCTCTGGGATGGTGATATTTGTCCGATGGGTGTAGCTGCCCAGTATATGTCTCCCGGTTTTGAGCTTGGGGAAGTGCCGGCGAATCTTTACGGGAATTTCGGATTTCTCTGGCTGGATGAATTGAGCCGTTTTCAGGATGATCCGCTGATGTTCGTTTTTCAGGGCGGGCTCAAGATGGATGTTATAAGAGACTGGGATTCTACCTTTAACGTGGCCGCGGCGTATTACGCTTCTTCCCATGTCAAGGATAACGACAATGGCCCGAATTACGTCGGAGCTGCCGGCACGAATACCTATAACAACGGAAGATACGCGTCAAGCTTTGATCTGGTAGACGTGCTACTCAAGTATGACAGCAAAAGAATATTCGATTTCGAGATAGGGCACGGACTTTATTCCGATCTCATCTGGAATACAGATTCCGCTGCCAGTAAGGATTTCGCCTGGTTGACAGGGGCGTATCTGGGCAAAAAGAAGCCGAAGAAACCCGGCCAGTGGAAAGCATACGGGGAATACAGATACATTGAAAGAGATGCCGTCCCCGATTTTCTGCCGGATTCCGATTTTTACGGCTTTGTGAATGACGGGATCCCTGAAGGCGGCGGAACTAACGGCCAGGGTTTTGTCGGCGGGATCAAGTACGCGATTTTCAATAATACCGTACTCGGTGTCAAATACTATTACTGTACCCCTATCGATATCGATGCCGGGACAGCAGACCAGTTTAAAGAACCTTACCAGCTTCTTCAGATGGACATAGCCGTGAAGTTCTGAGTTCACCCGGAGTTCACACAGCTGTAACGATCATGAAACATGAAAATAGTAATATTACAACAGAAAAAAGGAGTCAAACGATGAAAAGGCACAGCAAAATCGTTTCAATGGTTACTTTGGCTTTGTTTCTGTGCGCGAACAATGTTCACGCGAGAGAGATGATCCAGATAAAAGGATCCGATACGCTGATCAACCTCGTACAGAAGCTAAGCGAAGTGTATATGGAAAAGAACCGGGGGAAATACATTGCCGTGACCGGTGGCGGTTCCGGGACGGGAATAGCGGCGCTGATGAACCGGAAATGTGATATAGCCGATGCGTCCAGAAATATGAAACCCAAGGAGATAGGCAGAGCGATTTCTCTGGGGATAAGCCCCAAGAGAGTGGTTATCGCGATGGATGGTTTGAGTGTGATAGTGAACGGAGACAATCCTGTAACAGAGTTCACAATGGAGGAGCTCGGGAAGATCTTCAGGGGGGAGGTCACTAACTGGAGCGAGATGGGCGGTGACAATATGCCTGTTACGCTTTACGGCCGTCAGTCTAATTCCGGGACGTTCGTATTCTTCAGGGATACCGTATTGAAGAGCGATTATTCTTCCAGGATGAAAAGGATGAACGGTAATTCGCAGATAGTGGAAGCGGTCAGGCATGACCGATCCGGTATCGGTTACGTCGGTGTGGGATACGTAAAAAACGCGGCTGGTGTGGACGCCGTAAGCGTTGCCGCATATGCAGGGTCGGATTATGCCAGCCCGCTCGATGCCGCGGCCGTAAAAAGCGGGAAATATCCGATAGCGCGACCGCTTAATCAGTACGTGAATGGGACTCCTTCCGGGGATGTCCGGGATTTTATCGAATTCGAACTCAGTCCGGAAGGGCAGAGAATAGTGGAAGAAGAAGGTTTTTTCCCGATACCGAAGGAGTATGAAGATTTCAATAAAAAGAGTATAGGGAGATAAATCAAACAAAAAAAAGGGCTATGGAAAAGATGAAGGTGAAAGAAAAACTGATCCATGGCCTCTTTTTGTTCAATGGCCTTCTGGTAGTGTTCATACTGGCCGGCATATTCGCGCTTTTGCTGTTCATGGCCATACCCGCGTTCAGGGAAATAGATATAAAAGAGTTCCTTTTCACCGCTGACTGGAACCCGACTTCTTATGTGAAAGAAACTTATGGGATAGGCGCCATGCTGGTAAGCACGATCATGGTAACGGCCGGTGCGCTCCTGTTCGCGGTGCCGATAGGGATAGGGGCCGCGGCATACCTTTCGGATGTGGCAAGTCCCGGGGTCAGGGAGATAGTCAAGCCGGTTATAGAGATACTTGCCGGCATACCCTCTGTTGTTATAGGGTTTTTCGGGATAGTGTTCGTAGGACCTGTTATTTCGAGAACATTCGGGCTTCCCAACGGACTAAATGCCTTAAATGGATCTATTTTACTGGGGGTTATGGCGCTTCCTACGATAATAAGCTTGTCGGAGGACGCGCTTAACAGCGTTTCGAGGACATATTCCGAGGCATCACTGGCACTTGGCGCTACACGCTGGCAAACGGTTGTTAGAGTAAAGATCCCGGCAGCTTTGTCCGGTGTGCTTGCCGCCTGTATGCTCGGCATGGGAAGAGCCATAGGTGAGACCATGACAGTCCTTATGGCGACTGGATGCGCGCCGGCGATGCCGAGGGGGGTCCTTGATTCTGTCAGGACGATGACCTCTACGATAGCTATTGAACTGGGAGAGGTTCCCTATTACACGACCCATTATTACGCATTGTTCGCGGTCGGACTTGTCCTTTTTATTATAACCTTTTGCATAAATATGGCATCGGATATGATCCTGTATAAATATCAGGAGAAAAGGCGATGAACAGAAAGAAAATAACGGAACAATTGGGGTTTTGGGTATTACGGTTATGTATGGGGGTGGTGGGTCTGATACTGCTGCTGGTTCTTTTTGATATTGCAGAAAAGGGGATAGGGACTATCAGCTGGCAGTTCCTTACGCAGCCGCCAAAGAACGGCATGACGGAGGGGGGGATCTTTCCGGCGATTTTCGGGACTTTCCTGGTAACGGTATTGACAGCGGTTCTTGCCGTACCGCTTGGTATGGGCTGTGCGGTGTATCTTAATGAATATGCCGGTGATAACATGTTCACCCGGCTCATACGTATGTCCATAAGAAACCTTTCGGGAGTGCCTTCGATCGTGTATGGACTTTTTGGCGTGGTTTTGTTCATTCAGATGATGCGTATCAATACCTGTGTGCTTGCGTCAGGGTTAACACTCGGGCTTATGACGCTTCCCTGGACGATTACTGCCAGCGAGGAAGCGCTGAAGAATGTGCCGCAGTCATATAGAGACGGAGCTTTGGCCCTGGGAGCGACGAGATGGCAGGCAATAAGGACCAATGTCCTGCCATATTCTATTTCAGGGATGCTGACGGGGACCATACTTGGTTTAGCGCGCGCGGCAGGAGAAACAGCGCCCATACTTTTCACGGGTGTGGCGTTTTTTCTGCCGTTCCTGCCAAGCTCGTTGTCCGAACAGTTTATGGCGCTGCCCTATCATTTATACATAATGGCTACGCAGCATCACGAGATAGAGACGGTCAGGCCTATTGCGTATGCCACGGCGCTCGTGCTGATAGCGCTGATCTGTTCTATGAACATGTTCGCGGTTATTTTGAGATATAAGCTGAGAAAGCAGAAGAAGGGGTAAGATGCACCGGATAAAGATCGAGGTAAGAGACTTTAGTTTTTTTTACGGCAGCCAGAACGCCTTAAAGGATATCACTTTGAACATATATAACAACAAAGTTCTCGGGATCATCGGCCCCTCCGGTTGCGGAAAGTCGACCTTTTTAAGGAGTATCAACCGCATGAATGATACCATTGCCGGAACAAGAGCCGGCGGAATGATGTTGATGGATGGACAGAATATTTTTGCGGAGAATACGGATGTAGTAGAATTAAGAAGGCGGGTGGGCATGGTTTTTCAGAAATCCAACCCTTTCCCTAAATCTATATTCGATAATGTAGCCTATGGGTTGCGTATAAACGGCCTGAAAGGCAGAGAAGAGATCGTTTATAGAGTCGAGGAAAGTTTAAGGAAAGCTGCTTTGTGGGGGGAAGTCAAGTACAGGTTGTCAGCCAGCGCGTTCGAGCTTTCGGGAGGACAGCAGCAGAGATTGTGTATTGCCCGGGCCCTGGCCGTTGAACCGGAAGTGCTTTTGATGGATGAACCGGCGTCAGCGCTTGACCCCACGGCAACGGCGAAGATAGAAGAGCTAATACAGGAGCTGAAAAAAGAGTATACTATAGTGATCGTTACGCACAATATGCAGCAGGCGGCCAGGATTTCCGATTATACAGCGTTTTTTATGCTTGGGGAACTGGTAGAGTATGATGAAACACAGAAGATATTCACCAATCCGGGAAAACAGGTCACAGAAGAATATATAACCGGAAGGTTCGGATAATTAAAAAGGAGCAGGAACATGATCGAGAGACATTTTGACAAGGAGTTGACAGTGCTGAACACGGACCTGTTAAAAATGGCCGCTTTAGCCGAGGAAGCCATTTTTAAATCCACAGAAGCCTTGAAGAATGGAGATAAAGAAGAGGCCGTCAGCGTTATTGAAGCAGATGCCAGGATCGATAAGCTTGAGAATATTATCGAAGAGAACGCGATAGAATTATTCGCGCTCCGGCAGCCGATGGCAGCCGATCTAAGGTTTATTACCACGGGTATGAAGATAAACGCGGAGCTTGAAAGGATCGCTGATCTGGCCGTGAACATATCACAGCGGGTTCTTGAACTGGCGGATAAACCTTTGCTTAAACCATTAATAGATATCCCGAAGTTGTCGGAAGTGGCGCGGAAAATGGTCAAGGGTTCCATAGACGCTTTTGTTGACCGGGATGAAAAAAAAGCGAAAGAAGTCATATTATCGGACCCGGAGGCGAATAAATTGAAAAACGCGATACAGGACGAATTGATAAATGATTACCTGGTCAAAGACGGCACAACCGCTACAAGAGCCATTCCATTGCTTTTAGTTTCCCGGCATCTGGAAAGGATATGTAATCATGCTACTAATATTTCTGAGGATGTTATTTACATGGTGCGTGCAAAAGTAGTAAAACACAAAAAGTTGGAAAATAGAGGCAATAAAGGCTCAAATTAAACAGGTGATACCTGTTTTTCCCCTCCATCCGAAACACCGAGGCTTATTTGTGAAAAAACTTGCAAAAAGCACTTTTGTAGTGTATATTATTACCAGATAGTAGCTAAAAAAGGATACCATATGGCAACAAAAAACATTATATTATCAAAGAAAGATGCTAACCTCATAGAGGATCTAATAGTTAACTATGGGCGTATTGTTTCTTTTGACCAGGTAAAAGAGGTTTTCAGTAAAGAATATACTGAGACATCCCTAAAAAGGCGAGTCGCATTCCTAACAACACTTGGCTGGTTTGTTCGGCTAAAAAAAGGATTTTATGTGATTGTTACGGATATCGGTTCCTTATCTGCAAATGATATTTCAGTTTACACCATATGTCAGGCTTTGAACAAAGACTCATATGTTTCCTTTGAAAATGCGCTGCAACATCACGGGATGTTCGATCAAATGCTTTCCACGGTAGGTGCGGTTACGTTTGGTCGCGCCAGAAAATATAAGATCAAAGAAACTCAGATAAAGTTTTTCAAGATTAAAAAAGAATTATATTTCGGTTTTTCTGAGGAAAGATCTGATATAGGCCTGGTCAATATTGCCGAAAAAGAAAAAGCTTTATTAGATATACTATACTTCCGTTCGAGCCAATATTACGCGAGTCTTGTTTGGGAGAAGCTAAAAAATTATAAGGGAATAATAGATTTTTATCGATTAAAACAATATGCTTTAATATTCAATTTAAATGTTATAAGGCAGATTGGGTTTTTCTTGGATCGTCTTGGGATCGAAACAGGAGATTTGCTAAAAGCTGTTTTCGATAAAACAAGCTACAGCAAGATGACAAAGAAATCAAAAAACTTTAATGCAAAATGGAGGCTTTACATTGAAGATAGCGTTATTGAGTAAGTCGGATTTGAGCATTTTAAATAAACGGTCGCTTAAGTACAATTTGGCTGATGCAGAAAAGGATTATTTTTTAACTATAGTTTCTAAGATCATTTATGAATCACCATTACGCGACAAGCTGGTATTCAAAGGCGGTACAGCCATTCACCACACGTATCTTCCGCAGACAAGATTCTCAGAGGACTTGGATTTTACGTTGTTGGATAAGTCCATCACCTTGGAAGAACTAAAAAGTGTTTTGGAATCACAGGATTTTCTGGAAGTCAAAGATGAATATATGTCGAAAGCTACGATAAAGGTCGAACGGCTTAAGTATACCGGCCCGTTAGGTCTTGCCAATTCGATCAAGGTGGAAATAGATTATATGCAGAATGTGGTTTTGCCGGCGAAGGTCTTGCCGTATAAAAACGCCTGGAAAGTTGAAACAAAAGTAAATGTAATGGATATTCGGGAAATATGTGCTGAAAAGATTCGTGCTGCAAGCGACCGTGCCAGGTATAGGGATTTTTATGATCTGGTACTACTTTTTGATATGGTACAATTTGATATCAAAAAAATAGTAGATATTATAAAACAAAAAGAAATCAGAAAACCTATCACCCAGGAGTCTATGCTAAAGAATTGGGAAATTGCCAGACAGGAAAGAGAAAAAGAGCTTGCCGGAATTTATTATGCTAAAGACGTTAATGATAAGAAAGCCGAAACATTAATCCCAAAAATAGAAGTTAACGTAAAGTAGTTATGCCATTTAATCACCACATTTTTAATAGATTCCTCTAAGCATCCTCTCCGCATGATTATTGTGAGCGCATACTTCAACGAAATTTAACTATAAGATATGGAAGAGGACACCTTCCCGCCATGAAAAGACTTGACGGTGGTCCGTTATCGGGATACATTGATTTTAATGAGACGTTACGACCAGATCCCTCATACAGCGGACATTGCCGCCAGGATCTACGGGAGGACCATCCCTGAACTTTTAGAGAATGCCGCGTTCGCCATGTTCGATATGGCCGGTGACCTTGAGGGGCTGGCGCTTGAGGAGGCCGTAAAGGTAGCGGTGGAAGCTCCTGACACGGAGAGCCTGCTGGTTTCCTGGCTTAACGAGCTGCTGTATATTTCGTATTCGAGAGACGCCCTGTTCTCCTGGTTCCATGTCCTTACCCTGGAAGGGAACCGGCTTACGGCTGAGGCAAAGGGACAGCGGCTTAAAGGAGAAACGAACCGGCTCCGTTCGGAGATAAAAGCGGCTACGTATCATGACCTGGAGATTAAACGAACCGGTTCAGGATATGAAGTTACGGTGGTGTTTGACGTTTAGAGAACACGGAGGTACGCGATGACCCGCCCATTTACAGGCAGACTGGAAAAAATAGATGACTACCGGTGGCGTATTCCCGCGAAATACATGGAAGGCATGAGAGTCCCGGGTCTCATATTCTCGGATGAAAAGATGCTGAAAAGCATTGTAAAGGATAACGCCCCTCAGCAGATCGCGAACGCCGCCCATCTTCCCGGGATCGTAAGGGCGTCCATGGCAATGCCGGACATACACTGGGGATACGGCCTGCCCATAGGCGGTGTGGCCGCCACTGACATCGAAGCCGGCGGTGTGATAACCCCCGGCGCTGTGGGTTTTGACGTGAACTGCGGCGTCCGGCTTATAAGGACGGATCTTACGGCGGATGTGGTCCGTCCTCATATCAAGCGGCTTGTCGATGCCCTTTTCGCGAGAGTCCCCACGGGCGTGGGCTCCACCGGCAGAATAAAGGTCAACTTCGCCGAAGAGAAGAGCATCCTGGTGAAAGGCGCGGGATGGGCTGTTGAGAAGGGGTATGGATGGAAGGAGGACCTGGAGCACTGCGAGGCAGGCGGTGCCATTGCCGGGGCTGATCCTTCAAAGGTCTCGGAAAGGGCATATGAACGCGGCCGCCGCCAGCCCGGAACACTGGGATCCGGGAACCATTTCCTTGAGGTCCAGGTGGTCGATGAAGTCTACCGCCAGGACGCGGCTGAGGCGTTCGGGATCAGGAAGGGGCAGATCACCGTGATGATCCATACCGGCAGCAGAGGATTCGGGCACCAGGTCTGTACTGATTACGCCGCGAGGATGGTGAAACTCATGAGCAAGTTCAACATAAGTATCCCCGATAGACAGCTTGCCTGTGTTCCGGTTAAAAGCGATGAAGGCAAGGCGTATCTCGGCGCCATGCGCTGCGCCGCGAATTACGCGTGGGTCAACCGTCAGGCGATCATGCATCTTGCCAGAGAGGTCTTCGGGGAAGTTTTCGGGGAAAGCGCCAGGTCGCTTGGCATGGCCCTGGTCTATGACGTGGCCCATAATATCGCCAAAATTGAGAGGTATGATACGGACGCCGGATCCCGGCTTTTGTGCGTCCACCGTAAAGGCGCTACCCGGGCTTTTCCTCCCGGGCATGAAGACCTGCCTGAAGATTACAAAGAAGCAGGCCAGCCGGTCATAATTCCCGGTGACATGGGCAGGTGTTCGTACCTGCTGGCCGGGACAAGGACTGCCGAGGAGACCTTTTATTCCACCTGTCACGGCGCGGGAAGGCTTATGTCCCGTACCGCTGCCAAAAAAGCCACGCGCGGACGCGCTATCGCGCGTGAACTCGCTGACAGGGGTATCATAGTGCGATATATGGGAAGAGAAACGCTTCACGAGGAGGTCTCCGAGGCTTACAAAGACGTCAGTGACGTGGTAGATATCGTGCAGGGTGCGGGGCTTTCCGATAAGATTGCCAGGATGCGCCCGCTCGGGGTTATCAAAGGCTGAAGATTCCAGCCCCGGGCTGGAATCTTCGGGAAATCTTCTGGGAATTTGCATAATCCCCAAAGACGTGATATATATAAGTGGACGTTAGTTACACCCCGGGAGTGAAAACCCACGTCCACTCCCGGGGTGGGCTTATCAAAGCGTTTACGCACTGGACACCCCGGGAGTGCAACTGGATTGAACGTGCCGGGGTGTAACTGATTCACTGACAGAAGGATCATACTATGCTTGACCCGAAATTCATAAGAGAGAATGCCGATGCCGTGAGGAAGGCACTTAAGGCCAGGCGGGATGATACCCGTCTTGTGGAGGAGTTCCTGGAGCTTGACCGGTCCAGAAAAAAGATGATCCAGGACGTGGAAGACCTTAAACGGCAGAAGAACGAATCCTCAAAAAAGATAGGGGAACTCATAAAAAAGAAGGCCGATGTTTCCGGGGCCAAAGCGGAAGTCAATGCCCTCTCTGAACAGATATCCAGGCTCGATAACGACCTGAAAGAGGTCGCCGGCAGATACCGGCGGCTTCTGGATACGATCCCGAACGTTCTTCATGAGAGTGTCCCTGTAGGAGCGGCCGAAGAGGACAACCGGCTGGTTAGAGAGGCGGGAGAGATACCCGGATTTTCTTTTACCCCCCGCGACCATCTGGAACTCGGACAGATCCACGGCCTCTTTGACTTTGAAAGAGGGGCGAAGATAACAGGTTCGGCGTTTCCCCTGTATATAGGAGCAGGGGCCAGGCTGGAGAGGGCGCTTTTTAACTTCATGCTGGATGTGCATGTGAAAGAGCACGGATACAGGGAAGTGTTCCCGCCGTTTCTGGTGAACAGCGCGAGCATGAGGGGGACGGGGCAGCTTCCGAAGCTGGAAGAGGATATGTACAAGCTGCAGGATGAAGATTTTTTTCTCATTCCGACCGCTGAGGTCCCTGTCACGAACATGCATGCCGATGAAGTGCTGAGCGAAGAAGAGCTTCCCGTATGCTATACCGCATATACGCCCTGTTTCCGTAGAGAAGCCGGGTCATACGGCAAGGACACAAAAGGTCTTATCCGTGTGCACCAGTTCGATAAGGTCGAACTGGTCAAGTTCACCCGGCCGGAAGACTCGATGGAGGAGCTTGAGAAACTGCTTGCCGATGCCGAGGATATACTGAAAAGGCTGGAACTTCCGTACCGTGTGCTTGCGCTTTGCTCGGCCGATGTCAGTTTCGCGGCGCATAAATGTTACGATATCGAATTGTGGGCGCCCGGGACCGGAAGGTGGCTGGAGGTGTCGAGCTGCTCGGTGTTCACGGATTTCCAGGCCAGGCGGGCTAATATCAAATATCAACCGGTGGACAGGACGCAGAAACCGCGGTATGTCCACACACTGAACGGATCCGGGGTAGCGCTCGCGAGACTGGTCATAGCGCTGCTTGAGATCCATCAGAATGAGAACGGATCCGTCACTGTCCCGGAAGCGCTGAGGCCGTATTTCGGTTCCGACAGTATCAGCGCCGGTATGTCCTGAACACGTTATGCTTACGAAAATCCTGAAAACCCTTATAGGTATTCTTCTTATTCCGGTTGCCGTGGGGACGGCTCAGGCCTTTTGCGCTAATGTCTCCAGTATGAGCGTTGACAGAGGCGTGCTTCATGTGTTTGAGAGGGGTGTTCTTGTCTATGTTCTGTTCCATGTCCTGGTCCTGCGGCCCGTGTACATATATGTCATTGGCCACGAGTTCGTGCATGTCCTGGCGACATGGCTTTGCGGCGGCAAGGTCGTTTCTTTTAACGTGTCGCCCTCGAGCGGGAACGTGCTTACTTCCAAGACGAATTTTTTTATAGAACTGAGCCCCTATTTTGTCCCCATTTACACGATCCTGCTCGGCCCTGTTTTTCTGCTGCTGGAAGCGGTGGGTAAGGGAGCCGCTTTCATGTCAACCGCTTTTGTTTTTCTCATGGGCGTCACTCTGGCGTTCCATTTTGTCATGACCGCGGAGGCGCTCAAGCTCCGGCAGTCGGATGTCAGAAAATCAGGGCTTGTTTTTTCGCTCATCATTGTTTTTGTGGGCAACCTGGTGATCGTAATGCTTGTATTTTGCCCGGTTTTTAAGCAGCTTTCCTTCGTGGATTTTATAAAAAGTTCGGTATCGAATTCCGGTGAGGTTTACCGCGTGACATTCGAAAAAATACTGAAATTTCTTGATAGCCCGAGAACTTTGATAGGATAAAGTCCACCCCGGGGGTGGACACCCCCGGGGTGGATGCGGTTATAAGGAGGAGTGGCTGAGTGGTCGAAAGCGGCGGTCTTGAAAACCGTTGTGCCGAAAGGCACCGTGGGTTCGAATCCTACCTCCTCCGCCATTGAGGTATATTCCGAGTACATCCTTAACACTTTATTCCGAGCACATAGTTTACACATTTTGGTATAGTAACCTCTATAAACAAAGGAGGGTACTATGCCATGGAAGGAGACTAGTGTTATGGATGA
>QNCM01000012.1 GCA_003644505.1 Candidatus Makaraimicrobium thalassicum
GGCAAGAGCGTTGCCGAAGTTATTGGTTATTTAGATATTAGTGGCAAGGTAGCTGGTAAAGTTGAAGCGCGCGAATTGGTTGAAAAGGTTTGCAAAGAGAATGGAGTTAGCGTAAAAATTGAAAGTAAAAGCGGCGAGCTAAAGAAATGGTTTTTGAGTTTAGATGATAGTATGGCTGCCACCAGTGATGAAATAAAAAAGAAGTGTGTAGAAATTGGAATGAAAGGCGGCAGCGTGAGTTATTATGTTAATAGTTATAGATTAGTAATCGAATTAAAGAAAATGCTAGATGAGCGCGCAAACTTGTTAAACAAGTAAATTGAAGCTAATAGGCAAAAGGATTTGCCTAATCAGGGAATATTAGAATGTATGATTTAGTGTTATATTATGGAATGCTTGCGATCTTTGCTATGGTCGGGTTAGCGGGTTTTGGCAGTATAATGGTAGTTTGCGGGCTAGTAATTAAAAAGGTAATTACTGTCATTTTCGGGGGTAGTGAATAATGCAAGTATTAGGTATTATAATCGGTTTAATCTTAGTAGTGACTTTTTGGCGGATATTCCTAGGTATAGCGGTTGTCGGTATAGCGTTGGTCGGTTTTCTGTATACGCTAACTGAAGCCGGAGTTATATAATAGAGGGAGGCCTTTCGCCTCCCTCAAACCCATACCATTGATTACATGTCCGACCCGCTCCATAATAAAGAGTCACCTCGCTCGCGAGGGCATTAAGTCCCGTGATCCTCTCCTCCTGAGCCTGAGCCAGCGCCTCGCGCCTCGTTCCGTATGCATATGCAGTTCCGTATGCATATGCAGTTCCATATGCATATGCAGTTCCATAAAAAGATCTACCATAAATGACCTGACATGGCGCGTAGCGCCAGGCCCGAGCCATATGCAGTTGCCTTGGTATAACCTTGGTCCCCAGGGGGCTCGCCACCCAACTTTAAATAAAGATGGATAAATGTCCACATGTGGTCATAAAATTGGCTGGACACACGCTGCGTTAGCCGTGAGGACAAGTGGCGTCACTTTTTAACCACCATTTGACATTACCATATGAATACGTCCGGACACGCGCCAGGCGCCACGGAGCTACCATGATTGACCTGACAAAGCGCTACGCTCGAGGCGCCAGCGCCAGTTCCGTGGAGCTACCATGATTGACCTGACAAAGTGCGTAGCGCTACGCTCGAGGCGCTGTGTTCTCGTCGCCTAGCTCGAGCTTTGTTAAGGTTGGGTAAAGTGATGGGATTTGGCTCTTAACACGAAGCGCCACTCGCGAACGTGAAACTTACGCCAAAAAAAGTGCTTATAAATCAAGGGCTTAAAAGTGGTCGCGCATTTTCCCACTTTAATTTGCAAAAAAGTGCTTATAAATCAAGCACTTACACACTTACTCCCACATGCGCGCGCTCCACACATGCCTGGGAATTTCTGGCAGTGTGCAGCACTGTGCTGTATATGAGCAATGTCTCATATACTACCCTATTTTACTTACTTATATATATATATAAGAGTAAGAGAGTAAATGCACATAAGCCCTTGATATACAAGCATTTTTTGTCACTCCAATGGGTCACTCTCAACATTTGCACACCTTTTTTATGGACACATTTCGCGCGTGGCGCCTCGAGCAAGGCGCGAGGCGCCTCAATTTCCTCCTTTTATGGAGCCGTATTTTCACTCTCTCCAACAAAACTATGGGTGTACTAACCTATCTAATCATTCTCAATCACCATTTTCATATAACTCTGCACGGGTCAGGGTCCGTCTCCTCCCTACATTATGGAAGCGCCATTTGAACCCACTTGAACCTATTTCTGGTGAAAATAAATTTAAAAAGGTGTTTACAAGGTTAATTAAATAATATATAATGTCTACAGTAAATAATTTTATTTGCTATCTTTACAAACAAAGGTTACTATTATGAATAACTCCATCAATACTATGTTAATAACCGATCCAGACACATTTAAATCTATTCCGCCATTATATAAAAATTACCAAATTGACCAATTAGCTACCTTCGGGGCTTTATTATATTGGCCCGGAGGTTGGAGGTAAGAGATGAGCATATCACGTACTGACTATAGAGACCACATGCAGAGACGAGTGGGGTCAACACTTATCTGGAGCTATCTAGATATGTCTGTTGACAGCCTCAGAGAGGTGAATAGTACGACGGTTGAGGATATCCAGATGCACTTTGGGCTGACGGCGGTTGATTCCATTATGGTACTGTCTGAGTGGATAACTGACAACAGGAGCGAGCAAGATGAGCATTGACACCACGCCCCGCGCGCGGCGCTTGGAGCCTCGTGCAGCGAGCGGTGTCTTCTCACCCTTATGGAGCACAGCACCAGCCGGGAGCCTTGTATCCCGGAAAGCCACCTAAAATTATTTTTGGAGAATAATATGGAGACGCAAGAAGATGTACTAACGATGGAATTCACGAGCCGCGAGCTGTTTGAGACGATGGTGACGGCTAGGAATAAGCTCGGGAGAAGAGCACGTGACCTCGGTATCGAGGAGGCTACGTTCCAGACTTTAGACAGTATGTTCAACGATATTATAGACATGTCTGGTGAGCGGGAGCTCGAGCTGGAAGATTTCCTGCCTCCAATGATGTTTATGGTGGCTATTATGGAGAGCATCGACATGGAGAGAGTGGTAGTAAGTATGGAGACGGAGGAATTAGAGCTTATACATCTGGTAGCTACTAGTTCAGTCAATGCTGGCGGCGATACTGTACACTAGCGAAGCGCTTAGCGCGAGGCCCTTGGATTCTCCTCGGGCCCTTCCATTATGGAGAAAGATATGAAAACTGAAGATTATTTGGAGCTAGTAGGCGAGGTCATTCAGGTATACCTGGGACCGCACGACACACTGACTGATGTATATCTCAGTAAGTTTGATGGAAGCTACATCACCCATGTAGGTATGGAGAATCACGTAGACTTCTTAGCTGAGAAAGAGATAACCGAGGAGCTTACCGCTGGGCACGGGTTTAGTCCTAAGGATAATAAATGGTATGGCTGGAGTCATAGAGCCATCTATGGATTTGAGATTGGCTCCGTATGCAGTAAAGGTGATTGTCACTACAATGGTGAAGACCTGCCAGCGCAAGAAGCTGATGCAATAGCATTCTGGACTGATGAGTGCTACTCAGAGGTACGCAGTGAGGGGCTAATAGAAAAAGACGGCGAGCTGTTCTTCGATATCAGATGGACATACAGTGACGAGATACCCAATAAGAAAATCCGCAATACCGTAGGGGGAGTTCATCACCATGTAGTAGCACTAGGGCGTGGTGAGTGGGTAGCAGAGACTATGGAAGATGCTAGACAAATGGCACTAGACTTTAAAGAAGGTGTAAGCTAATGAGCAATAACAATGAAAAGACGAGCCCCAAAGAGAGAGAAATCCATAGCCAAGTTGTTGAAGAAGCGAGAGAAACGAGTCTTGCAGGAGAAGATAGCAGCGAGGAATTTGAAGAGGTCCTTAGCAACGAGACTAAAGCGTGTCAAGCATACGAAGAAATCTCCCGTATGCAGTCGGCGAATGCAGATGACCTTGACCAATCTTGTGAAGAAACCATGAAGAAAGCGTTTGCTAACTTTGTTAAGGCAAAGGAGCACACTCACATTATGGTACTCACCCAGATAAGGGAATATATAGCTGGTAAGCTGTTCGAGCCTGAGATACACAAAGACATGGTGAAGCTGATACAGGAGATAGACCTGATCTTCATCAACTACAGGCACAAGAAGCATACGCTATTCTCCATCCTCCGTATCTATGCCATACTGGACAGGAGATTTCCAACCAACGGTATCTTAACAGAAGACATACGCCATGATATCTTGGGTGTGATCAGCGTCTCTGATGTTATGGAGAATACAGGATACTGGGGCAAATAGCTCCGTATGCAGTAAGTAGTAGCTCCACATGGAGCGAGCCTTGCCGGTGGCTTACCGGCGCCTTTGGAGAATAGAAAATGATTGAAACAGAAACGCCAGACCGTAGAGTAACTAAAGTAAGTTTACCAGAGATTATAAAATTGGTAGATAGCAGTCCAGGAGGGAAGTCCACTTATATATTTCCTGGAAGTATAGCAATGGTTAGGGAAACAGATGAAGGGTGTAGTATATACCTGAAGGGAGTAGATATAGCTATAGATATCGGCTCAAATGCGGAGGATTTTATCAAGTCCCTGTCTGACTAGGTAGGAGGCGAAGCCCCTTCAGAGAATTCTTAAGGGGCTTCTTTCTAACTGTAATAAATATTCAAGTTTTGGTCTTATATCTATCCATCTGTATTCCTTAAATACTAAGTTATGATCAGGAAACAATCTGATCAGGTCCTTCTGATCTTTAGCATCCAGTGTAGCAAGACTTCCCACCATACATTTCAAGGTATTCAGCTTGGCGCCTGAGGCATGGCAGTCCGTATCCTTGAGCAAGAAATAACCAACTTCTTTATTATAAAAAAGAGAGTTACTAATTTGCTCGCTGAATACTTTAGCCATTAGCCTATTTGGGATCTTTATATTCTTCATTTTCTACATGCTGATTAAAAAACAGGCCCATAACATATTTCTTAGGCATCTTATCTTTGCTCTTCTTAAACTTTAGATGCACTTCGTGATTTCTGATTATAAACACGCTGGCTTTGCCTCCTGATATTAATTTTATCCTTGATAATTCACTCATATACTGTGAAGCATCACGAGTCGAAGCTATCGACATTGTAGGCATCCCCATGGTAACAGAGAAAGGAATCATTATATTTTCACTTCTCAATCTCTTCATAAGCTCATTAGCTCTGTTCATACTAACCCCTTGGGTGTCTGCTATCGCCTCGCGCATGGTGCTTAGAGTTTGGCCATCAGAGTATAGAGCTCCCTGATGATTGCTTATGGAGTCGAGAAGATTCCCGTAGTCTATACCTTGACTTTTCTCAGCCACATATTTCACGTCAGGCATCACTGGAGATTCTACATCGTTGATATGCTCGCTTACTTCGTAGTCCATGAGGAATCTAGTCAGAGCTCTTACTGAGTCTCTCTCGTATAGCCTCTCAACGATGTTACCTTCTTTGTCTTCTACCTCATTAAAGTTTCTTACGACTCTGCTATACACATCCTTTGGTAAAGCAGATAGCGAGCAAAAGATCGGTGCGAAGCGCCTGTTGCCCTCACTCATATTGGTGAAGTCTGCCGTATTGGAATGAATCTCACTAAGGAAGTAGAATCGCATACGTACACTGTGGTTACAGTATAATAGTTTTATCTGACCAGCGGTCTCAGACATAAACAGCTTTATACCTTCTATTAATGCACTTCCTTGGTTATTATTCAGGCCAGAAACTACGGGCTCAGAATAGCAGACTAACATGGAATTCATCGCATGTCTGTTTCTCCCGTCTAATATGTCCGCAGGTTTTATCTCAGTATATCCATTGGATGAGCCAGTCATTATACTGGCAAATATCTGAGCCTGTAATCCTTTGCCTAAGCGAAACTTCTCAGTAATCATTACGAATCCCCAATGAGGGCTCCATAAAGGTTCCTGTATTTTCTTGGCTCTCTGAGATAATAAGAGATGTAAGGTATCGTCATTCCCATTACACAACTGTCTCAATATACTGACAAAGTCTATGATCAATGGATGATCAATCCCGACAGGCTCCTCCCATGGGATGATCTCTGGTACGACGAAAGAATTACTGAACATCTTACCACTTTCCTCGTATACTCTAGCCCTGATTGGCTTGTGGCCTACCTCACCAGTAATTATCTTGTCTGGAGATTCACGCCAAGCTTCAGTAACCTTCACCACTGTTAAGTTACCAGACTTGGGATTGGTACGCTTTACATAGTAAGGGTAGCACGCATGATAGCCCTCGAGGCTGGTGACTCGTGTGTTAGTATCAGAGTTATACATTTTCTGACCGTCAGACAGGAAGTGCAGATTCTCCATGAGGTACTTAAATACTTGCTCGCCTCTGGAATCTTCGCTCTCATTCTTTTTGTTATCCCTATCAACCTTTTCAAGGAGGTGCTCGAAGGTAATTTCGTCTCCCTCCCCGCCAGCAGCAAATTCATACATCACAAACTCGTCGTAAATTTCTTGGTTACCCCAGCCTCTCCTGGTACAGTAGCCTGAGATCAGCAACAGTATATTATCCCTCTCACCTTTCTTTACTATTGCTCCCTTTTTTATAACCTTTCCCTTCTTGCTTACTATATCCCTATAGAGTTCGAGCTTCTTTTCACCAAGCTTTTCTTTTTTCATCTCGGCATTTCTTTTAACATTTATTTCCGTAACATTCTTACTTTCATTCTTCTGGGGAAGCTCGTGATCGCACTTTGCTACAGGTAAATTCCTTATAACAACGTAGTGTCCGGGTTCCCAGTCTTCGCTATCTATGGATAGGTCAGGGCCTTGGACGTAGCCTCCAGTCCCTCTAATATCTATGGAACCTTCATCTCCTTTGTATATGCTCCAGTTAGCCATGGTCTTAGTTTCGTACCCTGGATTATCGTAATACAAGTGGATACCACCTGACTTGGACCTTACAGTAAAGGTTGGATTAAGACCTGCCTCATCCATAATTCTAAATGCTTGCTCAGGGTCAATCTCCTGGCCCTCAGGAGTCTTGATATCGATATCTACAATGGGATATGTTCTTCCTATGACACCATATCCTTCGGGTTTCTTACCATAAAGCACGTCTGACCCTTTGTCCATATCATCATCACTGGAATCGTAATTTTGCCATCCGTGCGGCACTACTCTTTTGCCTTCATCATTCCAGTAAGCAGGGATTAAGTCTGCTTTAAGCCCTGGCAGCAAGTTTGTTATTAGTCTCTTACTTAGAGGTATATTATCTAGCTTTAAATTTCTCATCTTATTCTCTCATAGTAGTTAGTTAGTCTCATCATGGGAGACGCCATTACTAGTTTAGGTATGTTTCATAAGCTCTCCTCGTTCTTGTTATGATAGTTCCATAGAGCACATTATTATAGACTGTTATTTTAGTCACGTAAACCCCTTTGGTGTAAAATAATAAAAGTAATTTTTGCTCTCTTATACACACGTATTATATCACATAATTACGCAAGTTAAAACACCTGATAAAAATATATTTAAACAGGTGTTTACAAGGAATTTTTAATACGATATAATGTATATTCAAATTGAGAAATAAAGGAAGGACAAAAATGACGCAAGATATAATTACAAATCCACCGCTTGAAGAAGTACTGATTAGAGCTCAGAATGCTGTACTGGTTCGTAGACCAATCATGGATTACGAGAAAATAATCGAGCTGTTAATAAACGAGAAAGGCTACAGCCTTAACCAGGTAGCAGCGTGGCTCGTGGATAATGGCTGCGGGCGCTACTCTCCTAGCTCCATAAGTAAAGTAAAGACTGGTAACTATGGTGGCGCATAGAACTTTCGTAACTTTTGGCCAGGACCACACCCATGAAATTGATGGTGTGATATTTGACAAGGACTGCATTGCAGTCATAACTGGAGATTCGTACAAAGAGAATCGAGATACTGCCTTCAGAATATTCGGGCCTAAGTTTTGCTTCGAGTATCCAGAGGATAGGTTTGATGATGAGGATATGCACTATTACCCGAGAGGATATATTCCAGTTAATTAACCGGAGAAAATAGTTGTTTACTTTGGACATTAGTTGTGATATGATTAGTGTCCAAATTTAATTGGAGAGAAATATGACAAAGTATGCAATTGATACGGAGACCGGACCGTTCGATCCAACAGTAAAACAGACGAACGCCTGGGCCCTAGAGCCTTACCGCGAAGAGTTTTATGTCAAATTAGTATGCGCAGTTGGAAAAGATGGTACGAAGGTAGTATCAGACAGTGCAGAAATAACTGTAGAAACAATCAAGAATCTCAAAGAACCTGTAGTCTATTGTCACAATGCGATATTCGATATCTCAGTCCTAATCCGTAACGTAGGTTACGATACCATAAAACATATCATCTTCAGAGACACTGGCATCCTAGCCAAGTGGTTAAACAATTCCCAGAGAGACGAACACTTCCAATACTCGTTACGCAACTGTATAGAGCGCTGGCTTCCAGATCATCCTGAGACCGCTGAATTCCTCGGAATGAAGGATAATATGGAAGACTCCGACGAGTACTGGCTTACTCGAGTTATTGCTGATACAGAGTTAACCTTGGAGCTCGCATGTGAGCTTGAGAAGCTCTTACCAAGGGAGCAAGCCAAAGGATTCATAACTGAGTGCAAAGCCTTACTTCCATTGGCTGTAGGGTACATGCAGGGTATCCTCGTGGACCATGATGTAGTTGACGAGATGAAAGTAGTCTATGGGGCTAAGATCGCCAGAGCGCTTCGTGAGGCTGACCTCAGCGAATCTATTGTGAGCTCTCCATCTAAGTTAGCGTATCAGCTATTCACACTCTGGGGCTTGGCGCCTGAAGGCTTGACCCCGAAAGGTAAACCCTCTACGAGTGCATCTAATCTCAAGCTTATAGCTATCAAGTCAGGTGATCCTCGTTTGCTTAAACTTATGGAAGCGAAAAAAGCTATCACCGTAAGGAATAAGTATATCCAGGGATTTATGAAGGCTAAGGACTATCTTGGCACTAACACCATGCACTCGCCTCCTCGTTTGTTTAACTCATACACTGGTAGAATGACGTATACCAGTAAGATGATGAAGAAATACCAGGTAGGAATCGCTCTGCACCAGCTCCCACGAAAGGACAAAGATGTTAAGCGAGCGATGGTCGCACCTCCTGGTTACAAGTTCTTCTATGCGGATTACTCTGCTCAGGAAATGAGACTCATGGCCCAGGCCAGTGAGGATAGGGCTATGCTAGACGCGTTCCATAATGGAATGGACCTCCACAGCCTCACGACAGAGAATATTTATGGTACTCCATACGATTCCATAATAGAAGGGAAGGAGACTGACGAAGAAATCATAGACCAGAGGAACTGTGGAAAGCTGACTAATCTATCCAGTCAGTACCGCATCGGGGCGAAGAGCTTACAGACTAAATTCTTTGAGCAGTATGACAAGATCGTTAACTTACGAGAGTCCACGCACTACCTGAACTCCTATAAGAAGACGTATCCCGGCATACCACGCTACTGGGATAAGGCTATCGGCATGGCGCGTCGCAACGGGTTCTCTCATTCCCTTATGGATAGACGGTTCTATATTCACAAGCTTGACTGGTCAGGTGAATCTTCTTCGATCAACCAGCCAATTCAAGGTAGTGGTGCTGACCTGACAGTGATAGCAATTGGTGAGGTCCATGAGAGATTCCCGTCTAACATCTTCCAGATAACTGTCCATGACAGCTTGTGCTGGTTGATGCCAGAGGATGACGACCCTCTAATCATGAAGGAATTTCTTAACTCCATTGATTACTCCAAGTATACCAGGCAGAAGCTTTTACTAGCATTCCCTCTGGACTGTGCTGTAGGCCCGAATTTAGCTGACCTGACTCCCATATAGTGTGGAGGCTCTGGTGCAAAGCGATTGGTAGTAAGGACAATCTAACAGATAGAGAAGCGGATAGGGTGGCGATGATACGTACTGCCCTAGTTTCCATTAACGTAGTATGTGCTTTGGTGATAATAGCTTATGACATCTTTCACTGGTAATCACGGATTTATAGGAAAGGAATCTGCTTTACAAGTAACCATTGAGTTAAATAGAAGAATAGAGAGAATAAATGATTTAGAGATGCAGATTGAGGAACAGAAGGTTCTGTGTGGTGATACACTCATAGCTCTTAAGAAGAGATTCAGGCGAGGGTATTACCTTCCATGGATTAAGCAAAACGTAAATGCCAGTGTTAGTACCTGTAATAAATATGTTCGACTAACTAAGGAAGACGAAGATGAGCAAAACTGATATAGCACTATCCTGGTCACGGCTATCTAACTACCGCCAGTGTCCTGATCAATTCGCTGCCAAGTATATCCGTAAGGATTATCCTGACGAGGGAGACAATCCCGCATTTGTGAAAGGCACGAAGATACACACGCAGCTCGAAGAATATATACTGTTCATGAAGGGCGAGAAGAAAAAGCCTGTCATGGGAGCTATATCCAGGGGCGTAGTACCCTTGATTAACTGGTACTTCAGTGCCTATGGGGCTGATTCCATATTTGCAGAGCAACAGTTGGCTCTTGATCATAAATGGAAAGAGACCTCTTGGTTTGGTAAGCCTAAGGATGTGAAGTTTCGTGGTATCATCGATATGGTGATCTTCGAGACTCCAGAAGTAATGACGGTCATCGATTTCAAGTCTGGTAAGTTTAGAGCATACGACGAGGAGTTTGGCCAGCTCCATATGACTGCTGCCTATCTCTTCGAGCTATACCCTGAAATACAGACAGTTAAGTCTCTCTACTTGTTTGTTGAGCATAAGAGAAAGATTGAGGTAATCTTCGAGCGAGCCGACCATAAGAAGACAAAGGCCAGATTTGACCTTGAGTACATCGAGGTTAACGAGGATGAAGAGTTCGCTCCTAAGAAAAACAAGTTTTGTTTCTTTTGCCTGATTAAGGAAGACTGCAAATATGGCTAGCTTGAAAGAGTCAGAAGTTCAGACTCTCTTACTTCGGAGACTCAGGGATGAGTTTCCAGGCATTTATGTCAGGAAGATCCATCAGACACAGTTCAGTCATAATGGAATACCTGATTTAGTGGGCTGTCTGAATGGTATGTTCTTCGCCATAGAAGTAAAGAAGAGAGGCGGTAAGCTCTCCGCGCTACAGCAAAGAGAGCTAGACTTTATACTTGAGTCAGATGGAATAGGCTTGATCTGTTGGGAAGAAGGTGATATAACGAGGGTAATTGATGACCTACGAATTTATTTATAGAGATCCATACAAACATCAGTATGCCGTAATTAACTTCATGCTCCAAAATAAGAAGGGATATAACTTCTCGGGCATGGGGTCTGGTAAGACTGCAGCATCCTTGTGGGCCACTGACATCCTTATGGAGGAGGGTAAAATAAAGAAGACCCTTATCTTGTGCCCACTTTCCATTATGCATTCAGTATGGGTCGAGGAGATTAAAGAGACAGTTCCCAATCGAGGCTATTCTATAGTCCATGGAACTCGTCCAGAAAGATTACGTGCGTTAGCTAAGGATGCTAGCTATTATATCAGTAACCATGATGCTGTTCGTACATATGGAGCTGAGTTCCTCAAGGCTAACTTTGACGTGATTATTATTGATGAGGTCGATGCTTATAAGAACCACAAGTCCAAGAGGTCTATCCAAGCGCAGAAGATATGCGATAAGGCCAAGGCTACCTACGGGCTTACTGGCACGCCTCTAGCTAACTCACCAGAGGATGCATTTGGAATCGGCAAGTGCGTGAACCCGTCTGGATTACCAGTAAAATATATCACCAGGTGGAGGCAAATGACTTTAGTTCAGATAGCTCCATTCATATTCGAACCCCGACTCGACTGTGCTAAAGTGATTCACGCTGCTCTGCAGCCAGCTATAGCCTTCAAGCTAGAAGATTGTGTTGACCTTCCAGATATCTCCTATCGCACCATGGAATTCGACATGGAGCCCAAGCAAAAGAAGTATTACGATAAGGTGAGGAAGGACCAGCTTGCAGAGTTCGGCGAAGGTACCATTGTTGCACAAACTGCTGCCATAAAAGCCAACAAGCTTCTTCAGATATCTGCTGGCGCTGTGTATGATGAAGACGGCAACGTAATCATCATGGGGATAAAAGACAAGATCGACTCTATTGAAAATATCGCTAGGCAAGTAGGTCAGGTGATAGTATTCTCCCAGTTCGTAAAAGTCGCAGATCATCTCGGCGAGCAGGTAAAAGACAGTCGCGTCATTTATGGAAAGACTCCCCGCAAGCAGCGAGATCAGATACTGGCAGATTTTAAAGCTAGCAGATTCTCTGTGCTTATCGCTCAGCCGAGAATCTTATCCCATGGAGTGAACATGCAGTTTTGCAGTACCATAATATTCTTTGGTCCGATCTTGGGCAACGCGTATTACCGGCAGGCGATTGGACGGATTAGAAGGTCTGGGCAGAAAAAGAAACAGCTGATTATAAACTTTTCATGTACCAAAGTTGAGAAGAAGTTATATAAGGCCTTAGAAACGAAGGAGATTACTTCTCAGGAAGTTCTCGAGCTTTATTATAATGAATAGTAACCTTTGAAAAATAATTTTAAAAAGGGGTTTACAAGTAATTTTAAACGCGATATAATGAATCATCAAATCAAGGATTAAATGAAATGACTGTAGCCGATATGATTGACCTTTATGTTACCATAAGAAATGAAATCTCCATGAAGAAGAAGTTATTCACAGAGTTTGAAAAGGAGGCTAAAAAAGAACTCGCGGTTATTGAGCTCGACCTTCTTGAGAAAGCACGTGATATGGGAGTCCAGTCTTTTAAGACAGAGCATGGTACTGCATTCCAGACAGTTAAGAAATATACCAGTGTTACTGATCGAGAGAAGCTCATCGAGTATGTCGAGAGTACACAAGACTATACAGTATTCACGAATAACATTTCCAAGGCCCACATCATCAACCTAATGGATGATGGACTTGACCCAGCTGATATTGGTATAGCCTATTCTGAAGAACAGGTGATCCAATTTAGAAAGAACTAATTAGCAATCTTGCTAGTTAGAAATGAGGAAGTTAGTATGACTGATACAGCAAACTTACCCGCGCATATTCGCGAGGCTTTGGGAGAGAAGGACGTAACCCAAACAGGTGAGATGGATACGGGAACTGGAGGCGTACCTCGGATCTCTCTCAAGAAATCTCGATTTACTACCAAGGAAGGTGAAGAGGAAGTGAAGCATGGTGATGAGCTCAATGTTATCATCGTAGGTATTACTCCAGAGAATCATTTTTCCAAGACTTACTTCGCAGGTAGCTATACCCCAGGCGCTACGGACGCACCTGATTGCCAGTCAAGTAATGGCACACATCCAGATGTATTTGTAGACAATCCTATCAGTGAGAACTGCAGAACCTGTCCCATGAATGCCTGGGGATCAGCCAAGAGCATGTCTGGGGGTAAGGCCAAAGCTTGTAAGGATTCTAAGAGAGTTTACGTAGTTCTTGAGTCTGACCTAGAAAAAGACAGTCCCACTGTTTACCTGTTGAGTATTACAGTGAATAGTCTGAAAACCTTTGGAGCTTATGGCAAGTCTCTATTCAAAGCGGGTATTCCGTCACCATCAGTTGTAATTACTAAGCTGAGTTTCGATGAAGAAGCCAGTGTACCTAAGCTCGAGTTCGCCCAAGGTGACTTCGTATCAGCTGGTGCGATTGGTCCAATAATGGATGTGGCGGAAGAGAAGCCTTGGGATGCCTGGAAGAATGACACTACGCCCAAGTTAGCCCAGCCAACTGACGGAAGTACGCAGCCCGATGGTAGACAACCTCCAGTCGAGGGATATCTGGAAGATACTCTAGTCCAAGAACTTGATCAGTGGGATGAGTGATTAAGATAGTCTTTCAGTATGTCGGACCTCATGGTAGGCACACGGAAGTGTACCAGGATGGCGAGCTTGTGAGAGGTTACTTCTTCACTGACACCTCACCACTATTACTGTTATGGATAGCGTGTGATCTTAGGTACCAGAATGTAGCAGATGTGTTAAAGAACGAGACAGACTATCCAAGGAGGGATGACATATCAGAGAGCATTCTGGCTAGAGTAGGTGATAGGAGCTTATTCTCCAAATATGACGTTGTCTACGATACACAGGCGATACCTAACGCTTACCTCTACCTGAAAGACTTGAAGCTAGCCCGTCCAATAGAATCCATTCTGGATTACATGGACAAACTGATTAAAAAGATTTGCAATGAACTTAACGATTATGACCTGGAGATAGAATATGGACTCGATGACCGAGATATTTATAAGAGTTGGAATCTTCAACCGTGAGATTCTCATGATTAAAGAGCCTGGAGGTAAGCTACAGAATATCAATAATGATATGGTAAAGTTACTCCATACACAATTAAAGGAGGAAGCAATAGAATACCAGGAATCTGTGAATGACGGCAACTTAGTGGATCAAGTTGATGCTCTTATTGACAGTATCTATTTTACCTTAGGAGGCTTGTATCGCCATGGTGTGACAACTCAAGGCGCTATTATCCTAGTAGATACTTTCTATGGTGATGACAAACCACTGGATATATCCATGTATGAGCACCTGAGTCATGGTGCGTTGCCAGTAGATAGCTCCATAATCTGTGGAGACCTGGTAAGTAGTGCTGATCTCTATAGAAACATGTCTACGAGAGATGCTACAGTAACAGCGACAGGTTACTTAATCCAGTCGTTAGAAGTTGCAATGCTAGGCTTAATAAGTCTGAACATTGACGAGTCAACCTTTGTCAAGCTATTCTGTATTATCCATGAGGCAAATATGACAAAGGCCAAGGGCAAAGTGGCAAGCCGTCCAGGCTTTGAATCACCTGATGCCTGTAAGCCAGATAACTGGGTTGGACCAGAGGCTAAGATGCGTGAAGTCCTTGATGGTTTGTCTAAGTGAAATCCATAATACTGGAAGGACCTAATGGAGCAGGCAAGTCCACTCTAGCTAAGAGATTATCAGAGGAATTAGGTCTAGAAATTATCCATGCGGGTGGACCCAGTGATGACTTCAAGCACTGTATAAAGAGAAGTATGGAAGAGCTAGGGAAGATAAATACTGGTACGTACATATTTGATAGAGTCCAACCTCCATCTTATATGGTTTACCAACAGCCTAATAGCTTGGACATGAAGTTGTTAAAATCCATACTGGATAAGATGTTATGGAACAGCATTCTTATTTATTGTCACGGAGATGGAACTCCTGACTTCGATAACAAGGAGCACTACGTAGAAGGGTTACAAGAAGAAGTAACTATCAATCAAGTCGAGATCAGAAAGCGTTACAAGAGTCTGATGAATATTTTACCCCATGTCTCGTACCATTTCGGTACAGACTTATTTGATACACTATTGAAGGAAGTTAAAAATGACCAAGAAAAATAAAGTTGCAGATATCGAGTTGAATGTACAAGACGTTGAAACTGAAGCTGAATCCCTGGTAGAAGCGATCTTCCAAGAGAATATCGAACTGACTGAAGATGAAATCGTCCTGGCTATTTATACTGAGACTGAGTTAGGTCTGAAAGAAGCGACTGCTCAATATCGCAAACTGGCAATTGAAGCAGGCCTTATCTTTACACCTGCTCAGCGTAAGGAAGAGTGGAAAGGTAAGGTCGAAGGTGTTGATCTGGCTGATCCAGAAGGTATGGAATTTGCCAAGAGTGCAGCTAAGGAGATCGGCATTACTCCAGTAACTGCTGACAAGTACATCCGTGAGAAAGCTGCAGAAGACGGCTTCGAGATGCCTGAGATTGTTAAGACCAATTCCAAATGGAAAGAGGTTCTTGAAGGCTTTACTGAAGAAGAGGTCCTTGAAGGTGATAAGGACGAAGTCATGGCTAAGCTCGCTGAGCTAGGTCAGTACGATGAGAAACAGACAAAAGCGAATTACAATCGCTTGCGTCGTGCCTTTGGTTGGGAAGCTCCAGCCTCCATGAGTTCTCAGTTGAACACCTGGTTCGTAGATCACCTCGATGCTACGCGTGATGAGATTATCGCTAAGGGCACAGAGGTCGGTATGACTGAAGGTTCTGCTACTTACTACGTCGGCATTTATAAGATCGTGAATGAGCTGATCGTAGAATTAGAAAGTCGCTAGACCAACCTGGCCCAAGGACGGGCCTCCCGCAATCAGGAGAATCTATGGTAACAGAACCTTTCATTAATTTTACTTACGAGGTACAATCATGAAAAAGTTATTAACAGTACTCGCACTGTCAGCTGTAGCTTCTACAGCTCTTGCCTATCCCTCTACTTATAATGGTATAGCGGATTCAGGTGACGAGCTTTGGACTCTCACTGACTCCAATGATGTTATGGATGACTCAGGGTTTACTCTGACGTTTGACCGTGGCAGTTTCAATTCTCCAGATCATACCTTTGGTTTTTACCAGTATGACTTGGATAATGACGTTATCACTGGCTCCCTGGATATCTTCAGGGCTGGCGATTCTGTCGGAACTACCAGTAATGTCGTCTGGGATAATCCGGCTCAAACTGCGGCAACGCGGTACGGGTCTATTGACACATCGCTCGCGGATATGACCTTTGGGTTCTTCTTTATCAGTGACGGTGATACCTACTACAGCCAAGAGGTCCTCAATGGAGGTACTGACTACTTTGGTATGTACTGGGAGACAGACCCCTTCGTTGATGCCAACCTGTATGTAATAGGTAATGACGACGGTAATCGCCATTGGAATTATGACCAGATGAGCGTATCTGCGAATGATGTTCGTCCAATAGACAGTATTACCACTCAGAACGTCCCTGAGCCTCTACCATTGGCTCTTATGGGTGCTGGCTTGATAGGCCTCAGGTTGTCTAGAAAGCTTCTATAATTCACGTGGCCAGGGACGGCCTCCTTGGAGAATACCATGAGTAATTATCCAGATGACATAAGAAATTATGACGACGATCCTCGTAGCCCTTTCCATATAGAGAAGTTTATATGCGAGGAGTGTGACATAGAATTCAAAGATGATCGAGAACTAGAAGACCACGATATAAAGGTACACTCTGTATGCCTTAACTGTGGACTTGTATCGCAAGAGATTACAGATTACTGCAAAGACTGTGCCAGAGAATACGAGAATGAGTAGGCCTAGTAACGACGAGTTCTTCCTTGGTATAGCAGAAGCAGTCTCAAGAAGAGCTACCTGCCATAGAAGATCAGTAGGTTGCGTGTTAGTAGACATCAACCAGAATATCATATCAACCGGTTACAATTCTGTAGCCAGTAGAATCCCACACTGTAATCCCGAATCACCATGCCCTGGCGCCTTCGATAAATCTGGTGATACTTCCAGATGTATTGCAAGGCATGCTGAGGACGTGGCTATAGCGAAGTGTAAAGATATCTACAGTATCAGGACTGTCTACGTCACTGATAGTCCTTGTCTGGCATGTGTCCGTAGGTTACTAGACACTAGCTGTACCAGGATCGTATTTGAAAAGAAGTACACAGATCAGTCTGGGGCAGTGCTATGGGAGTCACGAGGTCTTGCGTGGTCACACGTGGATACTTGCATGGAGGTCCTCAGGATCCCCAGGGAGCTCTCAATTTAACCCTCTGATGTTACTATAGATTATACATTTAAGTTGGGTGACGGACCCCACATTTGACCTGACGACACATATTTGGAGCAATAAATGAGTTATAATGAGAAAGTCAAGCAGAGAATACTAGATGGTGATCTTTCTAAGCCAACAGAATTATACCCGTTACTGATAGATGAGTTGGCTAGAGATAAGGTAGAAGTAGTCAAGTTTATCAATATTCAGATGAAGCTAAAGAACTACGTTGCCTGTTCCATACTGGATGTAGGAGGAGCGAATGGTCGTATGGTATCAGGGATTGATATACCAGTAAAGATCGTTATAGATAAAAGAGCTTTCGACCAACTGCCAGGCGTAAGTTATATTCACCAGGAGTATGGACATGATCTATCTGTAGCTGATGTCACCATGTTTTCAGAATTCCTCCACCTATTCTCACTGGAGAATATCGAGAAGTTTATCAAGAAATGTCAGTCCAGATACATAATCGTTGTAGAGAACAAGTACGACGATTTCTTAGACCTCAGGCTTAGACTCTGGTCTGGCGGGGCATGTATACCAGAAGGTTTCTTAAACGAGCTTACTGGAACTAAACCATATTACGTAAATGGTTACGGAGTATGGATCTTTAAAAACAAGAACTGGAGCGAGAGTAATGAAATCACTTGAATGTTTAACCTTTATGGACGCGTTCTTAAGCTGTAACCGCGTGATATACAATGGGCCAACTGAATCCAAGAAATCTAGGACAGGCGATACTGTAGGAACGCATGCACTGTCGTATCTAGTAATGGATGCTTCCAGCTATGACTTCTTCGATTCCATAGAAGGAAGGATCACCCGTGAGTATGCAGAGAGCTTCTGGCAGTTCATGATTAGTGGAGGTACTAATGCCAGTGAGAATTTTAAGAAGTGGGCAGGTACTAGCCAATTCTATAAGAAGTCTGAGGATTCTGGCTTGCCAGATAATTTCAATACCCTCTACGGGCCAAGGATAATCAAACAGATCGATGCTCTAATCGAGGAGCTCAATGATAATCCTGACACCAGAAGGGGAGTTGTGCTAATCCTCGATGCCAACGATCAGATGTTACTGAATAAAGATGAGACCGTAGAATATCCATGTACCATAGGTACGGTCTATTTCTTGTATAAAGGTAAGCTCTGCGCGCATTGTCTTATGCGCTCGCAGAATATGGCTACGGTCGCACAACTAGACATGTACCTCCAAGGTAAACTACTGGAGCATGTCGCGCGGCGCTTAGGGCGTGATATCGGGTCATTCTATTCAACCATTACTGATGCCCATATTTACATGAAAGATATTGCTTACGTAAGATTAATACTGGAGAAACATGGTGATAACTCTTTACAAAATAGATAATCTCGGAGCGCTTAGAGTCTGGTCTATCGCTGTTAATTATAACGAAGTAATCATCATTAAGACGGGTGTCTATGGAGGTAATTATATCACCCATAATGAGCACATCACTCAAGGCCTTGCTGGTAGAACCGTAGATGAGCAGATCCAGTCTCGAGTCAATTCCAGAATAAATAAGCAGAGGGACAAGGGATACCATGATACTAGAGAGCTAGCCAGGAGTAATGTCAATAAGAATGGTATGGACACCTACGCCCCTATGCTAGCTCAGAGGTTCGACAAGATCAATCCCAAGAAGATTAAGGTAGAGGGAGCGCTTGTCCAGATGAAGCTTGATGGTAATCGCATGCTGGTCACGAGGTCTGACGGAGACCTCATCGCTTACACCAGGAACGGTAAAAGCATCGACACTCTAGGGCATATCACTGACGAGCTAGAGTTCCTCGAGGAAGGCCAGACCATTGATGGTGAGGTCTACATCCATGGAATGGCTCTGAAGGACATTGGCTCCAGGATGAGGAAATACCAGAGTGGCACGACTGATCTGCGATACCATGCGTATGATCTAGTGATGGATGACTCGTACTCAGTGAGGCACGCAGCGCTAAGCGCTATGCCATTTAGAGAGTCTGTTATACTGGAGCCAGCATGGACCTATAATCCTGACACCCTTAAGGCTGAGTTGGATAATGCCAGAGGTAGAGGGTATGAGGGTCTCATGGTGAGATTAGACCATGCTGGGTATGCACCAGGGAAGAGAGATAAGTCACTCCTCAAGGTCAAGTTCAGACACGATGCAGAGTTTCCAATTATTGATGTCGTAAAGGATAAGGTAGGGAAAGGCAAGCTAGTGTTCAGATTACCCAATGGAGATACATTTACTACAGTAGCTCCTGGTACGGCTCAAGAGAAGAGAGACGTAGTTGCTAACCCCGAGGCTTACGTAGGTAGGTCAGCAACTGTCTCATTCGCTTACTATACTGACTTTGGAATCCCTTTCCATGCAGTATGTGAGAGATATGTTTAGTTCTCATCATTCCTGAATATATCTTCAGGAGTTCTCATCAAACCGCCGACACCTATGGTGTTGGCGATTCTCATGGCTATCTCAGCTTGTTCTCTACCAAACTCTCGGGTTAACATTTCCATAGCTTCGCCTTTTAACTGGGGGTTGGTCAAGAGTTCTAAAGCTCTACCTGCTACCTTGGGGCTGAGCTCAGGGTTTAAGGCTCTATTAACCACCTGTGAAATAGCGTCACCTCCCATTTTTTTAGGATGAGCTAACTTCATATTTCCTGGGTCTCCGCCCATACCACTCAGCGCTATCTTCTTAAGCTGATTAGGAGTACCTCCCATCACGACCTTCTCAGTAGCTTGCATGGCCCTCTCTTTATTGATAGCATCCTGGAAGGACTTGGTTCTATTCTCGCCCATGACTTTATCAAGGACTCTCTTAGAGTTAGATGAACTAGCAGCATTCAGTGCGCTAAGTGACTCCTCTCTAGTCTTACCTAGCTTATCCATAAGATTGGATGTCAGCCCAGTCTCATACATCTTACTGCTACCTGGCGTACTAAAAGAACCAATAAAGTCTAGCTGCTCATCGATGTTTAACTTATTAACGCCGTGCTCTCTACCAGCTAGAAGCATTTCCTCGTCGATTAAGTTATCTGAGTAAGTCTTATTTGCTGCCTTATATCCAGGAGCTATATCATCGATAACGTCAGCTAATTCAGCATCGACAGACTCTAACTTCTTAGCCTTAGAGGCGCCCACTCTGCCCTCACGCTCGCGGAGATTATCCATTGTATCTTTAAGAGACATCCTGACACGTCGCAGATTCTCTCCAGATATTTCTAATGGCTCTCCCATGGTTCTAGCATATCCCATCTGGCTTGGAATGACCTCCTCTAAAGCCTCAGCAACCGCAGGATTCTTATTGGCTAAGTCATACATCTTCTCAGACATCTGATAATTAGTTTCATCTATCTTGGTAAAAGCTTTATCAGCTGCTGTCTTAGTACGAGCACGCGAGCCATGCTTGACTGGTCCATACATGTCATTCTCTACGAGATTACTAGCCACTCTGCCCTTAGCCCCAGGCGAGCGATCCATGTCTGCTCTAACACGACCCAATATGGAGGAGTCTGTTGTAGCCTCTCTCGCGGCTCGGGCATAGGGAGCAGTATTACTGAAGAGGTCCACGATGGATTCCGTATTAGCGTAGCGAGGATCTGCATTCTCGATTGCCTCTCTTATCTCTTCTTTACTGCGGCCAGTCTTCTTAGAAATCTCTTCCATGAGGCCTTCAATGTTTTGGCCTGACCTGTTAGTAATTAGATTCTTACCATACTTAAGTGCCTTACCCCCTAGCTTCGTAGCTGCTGGCGTTAGTCCACCCATAAGCATCTGGAGAGACATGTCGGGAATATTGATATTCTTCATCTCATCAACATTACCAACATAGTCAAGGCCTGACATCCCGGCGCCTATCTCCATATTCCTACCCACATTCTTACCTCGGAAGAACTTTCCAAGAGGTAATAGACTGCCAGCAAACTGAGATGCAGCAGTTCCAATAGGATAGTCTTTTCTAAATCGCTTACTGTTCTCTCTGAACTTGTTACGGGTATCCTCGTAAGACTTCTTAGGGTCGAAGACAGAGGTAGCACCAGCTGCCTCATCCATGAAGTTTGCTGAAGCACCTTGACCCATCTCAGTGAGTACGCCCTCGACGATCTCACCAATACCCATGCCTTTAGATCGCTCACGATCTACGTCATTCTCTGGAGGAGCCACTAGTTGCGTACTGTCATCTATAAGCCCTTGAGTAACAAGCTCGTCCATTATTTCATCTAAATCATCGTCAGGCTCCAATTCCATAGAGAACCCATTACCAAAATATACTGGAACTCCCATGACTTATTTCCCCTTGTTTCTGGCTGCTCGTCTGGCATTGAATGCTTCACGATCGAAGTCCTTAGACCCAGGATTACCGCCTAGGCTCTCAGGTAATGCTACTCTACTTTTATGCTCTTTTATTCTACCGAGATATCTAGTATTATCAAAGACGTTTGACTTTTTAAGATCGCCAGAGTTCTTATTGTACCAGTCGATATTTGTCTTCTGATCCTCCCTGACTGCATCCCTAAACTTAGCCATCTGAGAATATATATTTTTAAGGCCTCTCTTAATATGTTCTCCATCCTGTAGCTGATCGAGATTAGCAAGCTGATCCTGGAGAACCTTAAGTTCCTTCTCAGATAGCTGGCCTAAGCCTGATGCTCCAGTCTTAGATAGAGCTTTCATCTTAGCTAGTTGCTCAAGACCTAATCTGGCTACGATAGTATCTCTCTGGCCCCGCCAGAATTTTGCGTTAGTCCCTGGAATCTTAGCAAGCAAGCCTCCAAGCCCTGTAGTGGTCTTTCCTGTATTCTGAGCTAACTCGTCAACCCTATCCATGGAATAACTGACAGTGTCGTACATGTTATCCATGATACCCATAGATTCTCCATGAGTGGTAAGGCGGTTTGCGATGTCTAATCCCTCCGATTTACGTTGCCCAGTCAGTTTAAGGTTCTTGTTAACAATGTTTTCACCACGCTGGTTAGTATAGCCAGTGCCAACATCGATAACCTTATCTGCTCGCTTAGACAAGTTTACCTTCTCCCTATCTTCGTCTGACAGACCAAGGTAATACTTGTCATATGCAATACGAGGATTCTCAGCACTGCCTTTCCTAAGCATGGCAGACTCGAGCCCAGAGCCTGAGTCCATACCTAACTTAGACATACCCTCTAACTGACTGCCACGACGTCCATGAGCTCTCTCAGATAGGAAGCGCTGCATGGGAGATACGCCCTCAGCATAGATACCTGTACCAGGAGCGCCCTCGAATCCCTCGACGCCAAGCTCTTGAGCTTTGTTAGCCTTAGCATACTCAGCACGCTTTCTGAGCATCTCTTCCTTCTCTCGACGCTCCTGATTAGCTGTATACTCTTTTGCTAACATACGCCTGTATGTAGTAGACCCTTTAGAGAACCTATCATGGTCACTCTTCTCGTAATCAAATAATCCCATGCTATTCTCCTATTAGCCCATCAGGCCTCTGATTGGAGGCATGAAGTCCTGGTAGGGCTGTTGCTGCTGGCCATCTCGTGACTTCATACCATTTAACATATTCATCAGACTGCCGACATTAGCGAACTGGCTCATGTCTTTACCCTGGCCACTACCAGTGCCACTACCTATACCTGGAGTATATTTCATAGCCATCGCGCGTTTCTTATCACGCTCGTCACTTTCAAAGGTTTGTCTGAGCCTCTCGAGTTCTTCCTCCTTCTCCATGATTGCTCTCTCTTGAGCGGTCATAGGATAGTTACTCTGTATTGGTGCCTGCTGAGGCATATCAGCAAGCCCCATGCGCTGAGGCTGTTCTCCAAATGGAGACTGCTGATTAACGCCTTGATACATGTCGAATAAACCCATTAGAATTTGCCTCCGCTCGCGCTGAATGACCTGCCACTAGAGCTGCCTCTACTATCGCCAGACCCGAGAATTGTTGGTCTGCCGATTACGTTGGCGTACTGACCCATTGCATTCCATGGTGACATGTAAGGATTCATACTGCCCATACCAAGATTCTGCATGTTACTACCATATCCCATAGCATTACCAGTAGTTTGATTCTGCTTACCAAGCATTTCCATCATCATATTTTGTCTAGATAATGTGCCTTGGTCTGCCATACCAGCAATCTGTAACTTACGGTCAAGGTCCTTATCAAAGGTATTGTAGCCAGTCTCAGCCATGTTTCGCTGGAGATTGCTGTTGATATCATCCATGCCTTGAGCAGTAGTAATGCCGTGACGTGAGCCACCAGACATGCCACTAGCTGTTGCACGAGCATCCAGATTACCCATCATTTGCTCTTGGGCTTTATTGGCATCATCCATATACTGAGACTTCATGGCATCGGCATAGTTATTGCCTTCGCCTCCCATCATCATGGCATTGATCTCAGACATAGCAGACGGGTTATTATTCGACTGTCTGATAGAATCCATTAGAGATTTCTGGAGTCCCATATCTTGATAGGCACCACCACCGAGTTGCTGTTCCCATGCAGGTTTGGTGGTATCGTAGATATCATCCGCTCGCTGCGAGGCGTCAGGCGCGTTGCCCTGCATACCTTGGTTAGACCAATCAAACAAGTTACCAGCACCCTGGTATAAGTCACCCAAGTAAGGTGATTGTCCGCCCCATACCTCATCTTGGTACTGAGAACTGCTCTTGCTTTTATTCTTACTTCCGCTCAAACCACCGCTCATGTCATTCTCCCAGTTTCTTTCCAACAATCGTATGTAAGGTCTTCCAACCTCGTTTACCTAGATACTTCTGCCAGCCAGGTCTAGCAGCAAAACCCCTGACTTCTGAGCATCGTAGTTTGAACGCATTACGTTCTAATTCTTCAAGTAATCTGTCGGCCCATATATCCATTTTAGTACCTGCTACCATAGGCATGAACAAAGCTCTAAGCCCCGAGTCATACTCATGCACCTCCATAGTAGCTACTGCCGTGATCTTATCGTCGATCCTGATAACCATGAGGTACGTCTCACTATCCTCAATTCTCTCTTTTATACAGTCCAGCGTATCCTCACCATTAGAGAGGTCTGTGGCCTCCTTGAGCAACGGTGCTATCTCATCCCACAGCTCGCAGTCAATATACATGGTGGATATGTCAATGCTCACAGCTTGACCCATGCGCCCTCCTCGTATCCCCAGAATCCTGGCCCAGTTATATCTGGGAGGATTATCTGTCCAAAGTAATACATACCACCATTTTGAGGCCTATCCGGTAAGATATTCCGAATGTCCAATTTGTTGACTTTACTTATCGCCTCGGCTATCTCTTGGAAAGCTCGAAACAAGTATGAAGTTAAGTCCTCATCCGTTCCAAGAGGTGGTGGCTCAATTGCTATGTAGACCATTATCTAGCACCATCCAAGCTATATTCTATCACCATACCAGATATGCTCCAATTGCCTACTCCAGAATCAATCGACTCATCCTTGTACTCATTTATACTGGCGATCCTCCAGCAATGCAGCTCGCCTGTAGTTCTAACGTCGATCTTACGATCCTTACCTGGCAAGAACACTACCGGAGTCTTCCATCTAACAGGCGCACCAGGATAGTCTTGCGATCCCATACTTATTTCCACTGGAGTGGTGCCTACCATGAGTGGATACACGCGACTGATAGTGGTTACGTTTCTGTGTCCTTCCAGTGGGAATGAGGTTCGCTCTATAATAGCAGGTTCATACGGAGAATCTGCTTTGTCAACAGGATCCATTAGTCTGATCCTGGAAGAATCTCGCATCACGCCTGCCAAGGTATAGTCGAGAGGTGATATGTTGTTACCTTTCCATATACCCAGCTGGGATGTCCACGTGCCTTCCCAGCTATCCCACGGTCTCTGTGGCTCAGTCTGGACACCGTAAGCAATAAAGGAGGTAGCATCTATTAGCACCTCTGTGCCTGTATCATAATCATATGGCAGTTTACGAGTAGACCAGCTATCGTCTGTCCAATTGTAAATATATGCTCTGTTAGGATATAAGGCCAGGTCAGTAGGGACACAGAACCATATCTCCTTGAGCCTATTGTTTATAACTGAGTAAGACGTGTGGTATCTTGCTGGATTGATCCTCGTAGCAAACGATCTCTTGATCCTGCCATGCATAATGGATTTAATGGTCGTACCATTATTGACTAAGATATCGCCGTCACTGATAAAATAATGCAGGCCTTTAACTTCCACGATGCTGTTCTTTGACAGCACGCCGACAGTACTCGATAATTCAGTGAGTTTCCATAGAAATTCACCGCCAACAAAAGTGATCATATCTATTCCACTCTCGGAATAGATAACAAACGAGTCTCTTAAGGTCTTACCATCAATGATCTTACCACTATCCCCACCGATCTGAAATCTTACTGCTAGGCCAGACTTGTCAGTCTCGTCCCAGGTATACGGTAATCCGTTGATATCGGCTGCTGTAGATATTCTCACAACGTGAGGATAATCAATACCTCCCTCATGGATTCCTAAGGCAATCAAGAAGTTCTTATGGCTTCTCATTACCTCGCAAGAGATTGCCTTGGTTTCCCAAGTTTGACCGGAATCAAAGTTAAGTGCTTGGAGTACCTGGCCAGGTGACTTAGGATTCCAGTATTCTGGGTAAGAGCGAGGATTATTGAAAATAGGTATATTGGCTAGCTCACAACCAGTCCACAACAGTTCGTCGTCTTCGCCTAGATTGGTATAGCCTTCGACAGATGATATGTCTGTCCAAGTCTGACCGTCAAATGAGTATACTTTAGTTCTTCCTAGAACTACCCAGTAATCTCCTGACAGAGAACCAGTATGCATCAGATAGCCAGGGAAGAATAACTCTGGAGCGGTCGACCATTCAGCATATCCACCAGATGCAAAGATGCTACCAGCATAGATTCTAAAGTTATCGCCGCGGGTTATAAATTCAGGAGGTAAGGACCATGCAGCGACATCTGTATTTATGCCCTTCAGGCCTATATTGTCTACAGTTATGACTTCAGTCATTGCTTGTCCCCATACTATCAATAACCTTAAGAGCGACATCCTGTCTCTTAACAGTCTCGTTGCGCATAGACTGAATAGAGGCACCTAAGCGGTTCATAGACCCATTACCCTCAATCATAAGGATCGGCATCCATTGGATGGCACATTTGTCCTCTTTTACCTTGTCACCCGTCTGTGGGTGAGTCCCCTCAAGCTCCACTAGCCACGCGCATTTATATAGCTTGTTATCCCTAACCTCTCTGCATTCGCTCCCCAGAGGGCACGTGAGGACCTCCTCAAGCCCACTCACTAGTCTTTGCTCGCGATAATTGTGTTGACATACTTAGGAGTGAAGGTTGAGCCCTGGTTTCCAGTATTACCATGCGCGTGAGCTTGACCACTTCCTTTACTGGATGAGCGATATACATCAGGAGCAATCGTACCACCCATTAGAGCATACGCATTCTGGTGACTAACAGGAAATCCTGTTTGCAGATACCCGCTTGCACTTGGTTCATTACTGGGCGATGTAGCAAGCCTAGCAACGTGGTGGTAGTGAGAAGGCAGCTGAGCTTCTGTAAGTGAGAGAGCTGGAGTTGTATGATTATGAGCCCAGCTATAACTGAACCCACTGTCAGAGCCTGCAGCTCCGCCGCCAACTCCATCAGTTATACGAAGCATACTATCGTCGTGACCAGTTATCTGAGTCCAGCCAAGTGGAGGGACAGCTTGGTAGAATACTAGGACTGTTCCAGGAGGTGCATTCAGTGAGGCCTCCAGATCATCCATCCTTACGCCCAAGGCATTAAACTGGTCCTGGATATTGTCTGAGACACCTACCAAGTGATTTAGCTCGGTCTCAGTAGCTACAATAGGTATGTCGAAACCTCCACCCAACTCACCAGGGAATTGTAACTGCAGTACTGATTTAAGCAATCGCAGGTGGTTATCCCCCTGCGCAGTAGGATCACCACCAAGAGGATATGTCTCTTCTAGTTCTGCGATTACTGTTGCCGATTCTAATGGCATTATTGACACTCCTCAGTCATTATGTGATTAACGGGCTGATCTACCCAGGATGATTCTTCTGCTATGTCTGGAGTCCATATGGAATCAGTAGAGTGATCGCTCCAACCGCTAACCTCTATGCACTGATCTGCCCATATTAATTCTGATGTTGGAGTAAGGCGAATTCCTAGCCCAGCATAGACAATTAAAGCGAATGACGAGATACCAAACATTATTTAGCCTTCTCGTTGGTTGTGACTCCATTAGAGTCTCTGCGGTCAGTATTATCTTCTACAATAAGTATATAGCACCCTTGTAAAGATAATGCTATCATTAGTAGGAAAGTCTTCACCCGAACATCAACTCGATTACTCTATCCATAGAGATACTATACGTGGTCATAATTGGCTGCAGGCCTAACTCCACAGTTTGCAGAGGTACCTGATCACCATTGGCACTATGTATCAATGCACTTATCACGCGGTGAGGTCTGACGACATCATAGATATCACCTCGAATCTGGTTGTCCAGATTAAACTGTAGTGTTTCGGGAGACAATGAAGTAACAATCCAACCTTGCACCCACTCACCAGGAGATATCTCCGTGATATCATCCTTAACCAGATATTCTGTAGTAACATCATACAGAGGCTCATCGAGAGTGGTTACGTAGTAAGCATCATAAGGAGCTATAACTTCTGCAGCTGGATCCATAGGAAAACTGACATTAGGGTTGTCCTGTCTGAGCAATCCAAAAGAGTAAACCTCAGGAATACCCCCAACATCTTTGATCATGTGCATTCTAAGATACTCCAAAAGAATTTACGAAGGTTATAAATGTAGCACCGTCCATTACACTGAACGAGAAATCCCTGACCGTAGAATCCTCAGTTGGCGATACGTGAAACCCTGATCCGTTAGCACCATCAGGCGAGTACTTAACCTGGTAGTCTTTTACTGCCGTGTCAACTCCATTCCATGAGCCTGTCACGGTTACATTATTACCCGCAGCATTCGGGATAGCAAAAGCAAATAACAGCCCTTTATTCTGACACTGTATATCGTTCACTACGAACGGAACAGTATTAGCTGGCCATAAATACTGGTGATGATCGAGAAGTGTAAGAGTACCTGCAGCATTAAACGTATAGACTCTGGCATACCCATTTGTCGTATTTAGATTGCTAGTTACCTTAATGTTAGCTGTAGTTCCAGAAGGTACCTTTACCCATGCATGCGCACACGCACCTCCAAAAGAGGCTCCAGGATACTGATTAAACGTTGTAGCAACACCATTAACTGTTATAGATTGTACAGTTGTATCTACCCCGATATTCCTGCACAGACTAGAATACTCTACATATACGTACCGATCCTCCGATGCCGCGCCTATCTGAAATCCATTAAAGTCGTGTACAGCAGAATCGACGTTATGTACTATTCCGCCCCTATCTACTAAACCAGTGATCTCTGCTGGCGGAGCTCCGCCAACGCTTGAAGACAGTATCGCTTTCATCGCTGCAGTAACCATCAGCTCTGGCACGCCCAGCCTATAAGGCCGGGCTCCCCTGGATTACCATGAAGTCTAAAATATACAAATACGTTATAAAAGTGTATCTGTGTCGGGGCCTGCCCACTATCCGTATACCACGATATATTCGGAGGATGAGTTATTACGTGACCGTTCTGATTGATCATCATCAAAGCTGCTTGGCCTGTTTCTAGGTTATCAGATAGTGTTAAACTTCCTGGCAACGCGCCATGCTGATACACGGTAGCGTTTGCGCCGTCAATTACTGTACCAGTGTAGTCTAATAGTACTGTTTCTGTAATAGACCTTAGTCCAACATCCCACTGCCCTATCAACTCTCCACCGATAGAATTTAAGAGTAGTCTTACTATATCTCCCTGGCTAAGCTCTAAGTTTCCACCTGGGTAAGATCGAAGGATGATATCCCCGTCTACTCCTGCAGCATCGGCATGTCTCAGTACTACTTGACCAGTGGTCGCATTAGCTAGCAGTATTCCAGAACCCGCAGGGCCCTGCACGGTTACTTTTGAGTGCTCATCCGTGCCATTATGCTCTAACTCGAGATTCCCTACAATAGTTGTTTTATTGCTTAATAACTTGAGTCTAGGAATAGCTGCTCGGTTAAGCTGTACGTTTCCACCTCTTGCAGAAACTAAGATTAAATCTCCAATTGCACCGACGCTGTCTCCATGTCTGAATTGGACTTGTCCATCTGACTCTACGGCCAGCAGTATTGCTGAACCACTTGTAGTTATTGCCCTTACCTGAGCATTGCCTATAGCAGGTACGGCATTTACTACTCCTGCGAATGACACATTACCTGCTCTATCTATTTTTACTACGTCATATATAGCTGAACCAGTATCAGTTATTGTCTGTAAGCTAAGAATTCCAGTATTGAGGATTACTTTTAGGCCTTTCCCATCTAGTGGTTGGTCATTCTCATACAGCAAGAATCCTGGACTATCACTTCTCAAGGTGTGAGAAGCGGTGATAGTATTAATTACATCCTTGTCTACTTTGCCAGCTTCTAAGGCTGTTATTACATCAGCTAGCTGATCACCACCACTCGTTCCAATAGCCTCTATTGGATGCTGATCTGGAATCCCTCGATTGATTAATGTAGAGTGATCCGATGACCCCTCGCCGCCACTACCAGAAGGTGTGACACCTCCTGTTGCTATCCATGCCTTGGCCACGTTGTCAAAGTCAGATGCATCATTGCCTATGCCTATATAACCCAAGAGAACTAGTTGGGCCGTCTCATCGGGGTACGCAGTATCGTGGGCATCTATTTGTAATCTCTCTACAGCTTTACTAGCATTACTATATTCGATCTGGCCCTCTAACAGGATGAATTCTCTCTTTCCATTATTCATGCCAATATTGTATAATTTGTGAATAGTAGCAGTCTTACCACTCAACGGCGTGTGTACGCCACTGGAGGGATTAAACGTCTTAGGAAACTCTGTTAGCTCTGCTCCAATGGCTCCGTCAATATCCATTATATAGAAAGATACTGGAGTGGTATTATCACCTATCTGATCTAGTGCTTGTACGTTAGGATTTGCACTATCCTCTTCCCAACTGATTCCTGGGAAAAACGCTGTACCAATAGATGTCCAGAAAGATAGTGCATTATCTACGGGGAATACTATAGATCCTTCTAATTTCTTGGCAACTACCATAAGGTCATAAACATCAGTAGCTGTTTGCTTAACTACGGATGGAGCTGTTACGACGTCATTTAACACCCCGTCGATATAATCTGCTATACCTAGGAATATATTATCTCTGGGTGCTGATAGCGCCATATTACCTGGAATCTGTAATACAGTTCCCGCAGCAGTCATGAGGATGTTTGTGATTCCAGTTATCGTAGCGCCTGTCTGCAGAGTCTCTACAGTCTCACTCCATGATACTGGAATTATGCTCGAGTTGCTAGGATCGGTGTGCGAATCTACGACCTCACCGTTACCTGCGAATACTCTAAACTCAGACGTTGATTGCCACGCTATCTCACCGCCAGCAATCACACCTGACAGGGACGTGACTCTCTGCTCAATGCTCTGACCATGGTCAAGCATAGCTGTTTGCACATTGGTGCTACCAGATACTGGATCCTCATTAGGATCATATGCTACTTGACTGGCCACCACACTATGCGGGTTACTGATATCAGATAAGTGATTCGCTAATTCCTCATACGCAGTTGCACTGAACGTACAAGAGATGACAGAGGTTCCTGACAAGTCGATAGGAGTAGGACTGTTGTCACTAAATACGCCGTTAACTATTGTGGCATAAACCTCTGACCTAATAAGTTCGTTTAACCCGTTAAATATAGCGAGTCCTGACTCACGATTACCATTGGCATCTTCCAGTGCATACCAGATGTCACCTGCTGGCAACGCATCACGAAATTTAGCAAAAGTAATCAAGTTACCCGTAAGGGTAATATTGCCTGTTCCTGTGGTATCAGAGTTCTCTAATACCCAATTACCTACTTGTGTCATCCTAATCTAGTCCTCAGAGCTGTTCCTGACCATCTGGATACGGAATCGTCACTGGTTATCTCACCTAGTGAATCAATGAACCTTTGGTCCCATAACATCTTGGCTTCAGGGTTCTTAACAAAAGAGCTGATCTCTACCATGAGTCCGAATACGTATGTGTCAGGATTATCTACCGATAACCAGTTACTAAAGTACGTTGCTGTCAGTGGAACCAGTTTACTGTAGTAAATCAGTTCAAGGATCAGTCCGCCTTCTACATTACTTAGCTGTAACTGGTTCGCCACTATCGTATAGTAGATATTGCTAGATGTAGCCATCGCGATATTCATTTGCTCAGGCGACAGATACTGGAGAGTAGTCCTTGTTCGCGACGCCTCTCCATTGGTTCCATCATCGACCCGCGTCTCAATATCGCGGATACCTGCAAAGTCTACAGGTAATCCGTAATATTCCTGACTCTCTACAGTGATCAAGTTAGTGCGTTTGGACATCTTCTGCACTTTAAGTTTACGGTTTACTCTGGCTTCTACGATACTGAGAAAGTCATCCATCCTGTCCAATAACTCAGTATCTCTGGGCCGATCAGAATAACTCACCGCTAGATCGATAATTTCTTGATAGTCCATGTCACTGTCCCATTAAGGTGCGGGTGCGGGTGGCTTCACTGCAGGCTTAGCAATTTTGCCTGGAGGAGTTCCCTTATATCTTCCGTAGAAAGGTCCTAATAGGTTCTTCTTACGCATGAGCATTAGCGGTTTACGTGTCATGATGTAGTATTCCAATCAATGGTTGGGCTTCTTGCGGAATCGCCACCAGCATTACTAGCTATGAAAGTAACGGAGCCTGCACCAACATTTTCTGTAACTCCTAGGAAAGTTCCACTAGGGTCGAGAGTTATACCAGAAGGTAATGCGCCAGTATCTATCGTGTACGTAATAGGGGTAGTACCAAAAGCAATGTAGTTATTAAGGTCTATGTCCCATGTATCACTGGTCGGCTCACTGACAGCAGGGATAGCGTCAACCCATCGAGGATATATGTCTGCAGGGACTCCTCCTACTGAAACAATAGCTGCACAACAATCACCTACGGCGGGATTGTCTGTTGGGGCCTGTTGATCGATTAAGAAGAATCCCCAGTCCCAACTGTCTTTGGCATTACCGCCTGCATGAGGGTTATCTCCAATAGCCTTGCCTACAGACCTCGCTAACTGACCCTCACAGAAAGCTCTGCTTTCTTTAGGAAGGGCTGCAGATCTGCTACCGAAACCACTACACATTTTGCCTGGCATTATACTTTCCCCTGAATCAAACATAATTGGCCTTTCTCAGACCGTAGGAATCTCATCATTTCGTTAGAGCGATGTTTGGAATCGCCCTTATTTAATTCGTAGCCATCTCTTATGGCTTCTTCGTACATAATGAAAGGTACGGACGCCACTTGACGCCCATACGCTCCACCTTCTGACTGTGCACCCAGGTCCTGGATCACCCCAGGATTACGACGCAATTCTTTGTTTCGTTCCAATATAATATTTTCAGTGGGCTGGGTTCTCTTATGAGTAAGTTCGCCAGTATGTTCCTGAAAATGAATGTCACTCCGAATTACGTCGTTCACTTATTTCTCCTGGGTTTTCTTCTGAAGCTCAAGGAAAGAACCATAAGTTCTTAACTCTGCTACAGTGCACTCACCGGACTTGCCGGCTTCGATAGCACCTTTGGAGGTGTTTAAAGTTTGCTTACTGGTATTAGTAACTTTAACCTTATCGCCGGACTTCTTGCCGGCTAGAGGATTTACTGGCTTTTTTAGTTCTTTTGATTCTACCATATTACGCCACCACTTCAGCAGTAAAGTCACAGTCAGGGATCATACCGTGAGCTTTCTCAGTGTTAACAACAAGAGACCAGTCAACAGACATCTGACGATTTTCTGCCAGGCCAGTCTTAGCCAGAGGATCAGTACGGTAACCTTTAAGGTAGCACAATTCCAGATACTCAGGATCGAGGATGAACACGATCGCTGAATCGTCAGCAGCCGCAGTAGTCTGCTTTTGCTGTAGACGGTTAGGAACAATATCCAGTGTACCAAAATCAGTCACGAATACATTAACTGAGCCAAGAGCTGTAGCTTTCTCAGCAGACTTGCCCTGATCACTCATCAGAGTAGCAACGCGAGCTGAGGAAGTAAACAGATACTCAGAGAACTTACGGCAGAGACCAGGAATAGTCATCAACTTAGTAGCGTTGCCACCATTGTTGTAGATTTCTTCAACCACGTCTCGAACAGCTGTCTCAGACAGTGCCGATACAGCAGTTGCAGGAGTATAAGCTACAGTCAAGCCAGTACCGGGGTCAAAACCACCAACCGCGCCGCCAGCACCAAGAACAGTGTTGGTCTCTAACCATGAAGGAAGACCACCTACCTTACCTGCGATCGCGTCCCCGTTATCAGCTACAGAAGCCTGATTCTCAAGAGCGATTGCCTCAACATCACGGCGAAGCTCTTGCTGACGACGCATTACCTGGTAAGATAATTCCTTGGCACGACCGATGGTATCAGACGCATCAGCACGATAAGATACACGTACGATTTTATCAGAGATTTGGTGCGTTAATCTTATGAGCAACATTTTAATCACTTGCTCCTACAACTCTCGCTGTAGACGAGACTATATCATCAACCAATTTGTTACCCTTTGCAAGATTCTCAGCAGCAGTTATTATTCTCATATTTGTGTGCACATGAAACCCGCACACGTTCTTACCATTCAGTGGAATAATGTGATCCACATGATGTAATACGCCAGTTACCTGTGAAACCAGTCTGCAAGCTATATAAAGCTTATTAACCTCGTCCTCATCGTACCAAGGAGGCATTGCCTGTATGACTGATCTTCTACGCTTGATATTAGCCTTTTGAAAGGAAGCGGGATTTTTGAGGTAAGCTTCGTGCCGGTAAGCTGCAGGTGACCCTGCTTTCTCAATCTGGCACTTCTCAATTATCTCTTTAGTTCTTTCCGCGTTATCTTTGGTCCACTTGACTTGTCTTTTATTGATCTCGCTCTGGTGCTTATCGCGATACCTTTTAGACTTAGCCTTTCGCTTACTAGGATCTTCCTTATGTTTAGCCTTTATCTTATCTCCATAGCACTTCTTACAGTGCGCCATGAAGGTTCCTCTGGCTTTTATGAAATAATAATCGTCTTGCTCTTTCTCTTTATCACAAACAGTACATACTTTGGTTGTTCCGCGCTCGTGGGCCTTCATCGTCTGTTCTAGACTGTGTGACCTAGTCGTTGGACCTTCTACTTCTCCCGAAGCAGCTTGGCTGCTGATTGTCTCTACCCTTAATTTCTCAAGCTTTTCCATTTAAGATCACTCTTTCTGTTTTAGCATTAAGGTTTGACAAGATGTCCCAGCAGTTCACGGAATTATTCACTTGAGGCTTACGCCGCCAAGGCCACCTGAATTTGATGGTTACCTACCCTGTTGCCAGTCGCTGTGTTATTGCCAGTTGCATCCGATCCATCAACCACAGCATTTGTGACGTCAGGCGAGGCCAGCTCGTCAGTGGTCCACTCTTTGTATTCTTGCTTGGCAGAACCAGTGCCAACCATGTCTGTGAAAGGAAGAGGGATTTTGGAAATGTCCCAAATCTTGTTCATGACGTCTTCACGAATCAAGCCACCATGTTCTACGGCTTTTAAGTTTGCGCTATCTAAATTTGCAGTACTCATTTTTATCCACCTAATAATAGTTCGGTGACTGCATCTGTCTGGGCTCCACGCTTAGAAGAGCCTCGAGACGATTTAGCCTGTTTAGTTAACTTGTCCAACTTGGACACCTTTTTTCTACCCGACGTTTTGTTCTTAGATTTCTGAAATTTAGGCACTTTCTTCTTAAGCTTAGTATCAGCGCTTATCTTACCTTTACGGAATGACATAGCATCTTTAACAAGTTCGAAAAGTCTGGCATCTTGTACAGTATCGAAGTCTTCTGGTCGAAATCCATAGCTCTCGGTAAGGAAGTTTTTCATGTCGCTCATTGTAGACTTGTAAACTTCCTCTTCTCTCCAAGCAGGGTTATTCGTCAGCATGACATCGTATTGCTCTCTCATGTACTTCTGGTGACTGCCATCTTGCTCACTCTGCGCTTTCTCACGCAAGGTTGCTTTTTCTGCGTTCATTAATTCACTGACATCCTGGATTTCACGTGCTTTGGAAGCCTGATCCTGTCGCATTGCTGCGTATTCAGCAGGATCATCGATTCGTAGCTGTTCCCAGTTAATAGCCCTGTTATCATCCACGAACTTCTTAGACACATACTCCATAAGATTGGTCAGATCTTGAACCTTGCCATACATTACTGTAGTTAGCTGGGTACTTTGCTCTTCGAAAACCTTCTTTTCTTCTGATAAAGACTTCGACTTATTACTGTTGTACTTGTTGTTCTGATAACCAGAAACAAGATCTTTAAGAGATACAGTTTCTGTAACCCCTTCAACCTTCGTTACGATCCCATTAAAATTGCCTTCGTCGTCCAACGATACGTTAGCATCGTCAACTCCTAAAGCTGCACCCCATGATTCAGGGTCTTCGTCATCGCTGAGTTCGAGAGTTTCCTCATCGTCGTCATCTGTTAACTCATCATCGTCCTCGTCAATGATTTCGTCGTCATCGTCATCGTCGGTAATAATTGTGTCGTCGTCATCTAACAACTCAACATCATTCTTCTCTTTATCTACGGTGGATTCTTTAAGTTGATCTCCATCTGGAGACGCTACTGAATCTGGTGATAAGTCTGAAGTTAGCAAATCTGCCACTTCTTGAACTCGGTCTACGCTCGCCATAGGGTTGGAGTTAGTAGCTTGATTCATTCTATTCTTCCTCTAGTGATTTCTGGGCTAATTTGCCCGAATTGATTATGGTATTGATCTCCTCTTCTAATGAGTTAAGAGTATGTAGCATTCTCTTAACCTCCATTAAACCTCCGCTGTCGGTATTTCCAAGAGACTGAAAAGCTTCAAACAATGTTGCACGCTTTTTCTCTAGGAAATCCTTAAAAAATAATTCGTATGCCTTCGAAGCTCTACCCGCTAACAGTAGCTCTACGTTATAAATTTCTCTCTCGTGATCAAGCATTTTCTACCTCTGACTTATTCTCTTTGTAGCCAGCATCATTACCCTGCATGCCAGCCTCAATTCGTGTTAATTCTAAAGCAGTGCTAGTCTCTAATTGCTCATACTGCAACTCGAGCTGCTCAGACCTATTCTGCTCTTCCAGTAATATCTTGACTTGATCTAGTTCTTGCTGCAGAGCTTTGACATCGCCCTCAGACTCGAGCTTGTAAGCATCGAGAGCATTCTTGGCTTGATCTGCCTCAGCCTTATACTCAACGCCCTGATGCTGAGCACGTGCCTTACCCATCTCAGCATCAGCAAGCTTATTCTGTGCCTGAGCCATGTCAGCTTCCATCTTCTGCTGTTGCTCTTGCTGAACTCTCTGCTGCTCAGATTTTTGCTGTTGAATCTCTTGACCTTCTTTCGACTCAGGATCAATGAAGTATCTCGTCGCTCCATTAAGGCCCGAGAACTTACAGAAGTCATCGAGCGTATCAAATATCTTCTTCTGGTTAGATATTACCTGATTAGGATCAGCAGCAAGTTTCTCTTGAATCAGGAGAATCTCTCTGATTGCTGATACCTGCTGGTTGTGATTACCAGTGCCTGTACCTACCCTGACCGTGCTGCTAACCCTGTCGCCCCATGTGGCTGGATTAATCTTGTGCCATTGGCCTTTGTACTTGAAGTCTTTTACTGTATCGATGTGACTAACAGTAAGATCACGAATCTTGTAACACAGAGGCTTGATACCTGTCTCTGCTATCACTCGAATAATAAGGCCTACGAGCTCTTCCTTAGCAGTCATGAGGCGATCTACGCCCTCAGACCCGACCCTATCACCAATATTCTGTGGAGTTCCATTACCATCTGGATCAACGCCAGTCCGCCCGGCACGAACTCTGTCCAGGTAGTCCATCATCTTGTAGACGTTATCGCCAATCTGAGGAGTGACTAGAGGAGCCACAGCATCTAATCGCTTGGCTCGGATAATGCCACCAGGACGACTTACCAGTAGATCGTCGATGTTTACCTGGTTCTCTACTACGATATTACGCTGATTGTTCTGGAGATACACGTTGTCAAACATGTTTCTCCATAAGGTAGTCTTCTGATCCTGGATTTGCTTCACTCGGTCAAAGATTGACAGACCTTGAAATTTGTGACTCATCAGGAATGTAGTAGTAGATACCCACGGCATACCTTCGATAGGTTCTACAGAGATCACGTGCGAAGGTGTATTGCCTCCAGCAACAGTAATCTTAGTTAGTTCGGAGATGCCATTACCATTAAGATCGATCAACATGAAACATTCAGCGATCTCATACAATTCTTGCGACGGGTCGTTGCTGTCGTATGTAAGTGCCTCGTCCTCGTCCTGCGCAGCAAAGCGATACGTGCGTTCCGTATAGTCCACACCTGCATTCAATTGCTCTATGACAGCATCCTTTACGCCCATACCTCTAAGCTCAGATGCTGTCTTCAGCATCACGTGGGCAGTAAATCGTGCCGTAGATAGGTCAATACTGTCGTGAAAGCTGTTAACCCGGAACTCCTCAGGAGGCACTGAGTCCACCTGGACGCTCTTAGTTACCCTCGTAACCTTAACTCTGACATCATACCATGTCTGTGGCTCAGGACCAGCTGGTCCCATAACAGGTTCACCCTCGTACTCGCTCATCTCTGTGAGCTCAGTGCCCTCGGTGCCAAGCAACATCTGAAGCTGCTGCTCGTTAATTCCAGTGTATTCCTTTACCTCCTCTTTCTCTTCCTCGTTGTAGTAAACCTTGAGGATTCCATTGCGTTGCATCAGCGCATCTTTCACAAACTGGTGCAAAATGATAAAGCCATCGTTCTGCTTCATCAGCACGTCATACACGTACTCGCTCTCTAGCTCAGCCTGTAGCTCGTCGCCCTCTCCAGTAGGGTCAAAGATCACCACCTCGTTATTCTGTGTGAAGCTTTTCATCACCTGAGGCAAGATCCACTCGATGGTATCAGCCACGTCAGTCGATATTACTTGACTCCGGCCCTCAACCTCGTTGCCCATAGGATTACCAAGGTAATAGTCGAGAGACTCCTCTAGGTCATTTACCTCTGAAGTAAGGTCCGTATCAGCCAGCTCACTCCCGACTATCGACAGTATGGTGCTGTCATCTATCATACTATCATCCTGTTGGTTGTACTATAGTCAATTTCCTGGTCTCCAAACCCGCCAATGATCTCCGCGTCGCCTAGCGCGCCGAGCCCGGCGTATTGTACAGCGTCACCGCAGTGGGAATATTTGCTCGCCTTATCAGGCACGTCCTTAAATCGCTCTTCTCCAGATACGTTAAGGCGCTTGTAACAATACCCACCGGATAGACTTTTGCGAATCATCTTGGCCTTAGGACCAATAACAAACGCGTAATTACCAGTAAAGTCCAACTGCATCATCTTATTAGCCAGCACCTCACGACGTACGGTAAAATCGTTGGTGTGCGTAGGCCATGCCACGATGCCTTCCTCTTCCATAATCATAAAAGGAGTTATTTCATCCGTCTGGCTACGCGCCTCGCCCGCTGGGTCTCCATAAATCTCTATGTCAGTACAGCCGTTATATGGACGAGTGCTTAGCTTCTGCTTCAGTAATTTAGCGAAGTTCTTAGCGCCCATACCATTAAAGTCAGCAGTTCTCACCGTCACGAGCTCATCGATAACACGAAACTGACCAGAAGGACTGACCTGTACGAACGCAGCGGCAGGGTCCAGCCCAAAGTCTATACCAATATACAGTGTTAGACGTGGGTCAAACTCCACCTTCTCGTCGTAGTGGTGATCGTCCTTGTACTCGGGCCATACTGGCCTGCCCTCAGCCACGAACGCGTAGTTCCCATGGACATACGATTTTATCCATTCTTTGGTCTTCCCTTTCATCATATTAGTGTAGTAATCGGGTGGCAGGTTCTCCACATTCTCCGCTGTCTCACTAATCCCAGAAGGCTGATGGAAAATCTGGTGATTGTCTGGGCAGTCTTCCTCAAACAAGTGATAAATCCAGTGGTCTTGATCCGGTGGGTTGGTGTCCATGATAACACCGTACCAGTCGCAACCACCGTCACGGACAGCAGGATACCTACCAGTCCGCGAGCACGCAACGTCGAATATACCCTTCTGTATCTCGCGACACTCATTTATAAAGCACCCCGTTAGTTCCAGAGAGAGTAATTTCTTCGTATCCCCAGGCTTGTCTAACGCTCTGAATAAAAACTCAGCCTCCACGCTAGTCCCATCGTCCAACTGTAACTTCAACAGAAACGTATTATTCTGCACGCTCACTTGTCCCAGTGAAGGGTCAATCCAATCAGCAAACGATTTTTTGGTCGTATCCTCAAGCTCGCGATACGAGTTGCGTATCACAGCCCATCTCGTTTTCCTCACTCCATTATGGGGAGACTGCAACATGGAGATTCGCAGCATCTCCATTATACACGTTATGCTCTTACCGCTGCCAATGGGCCCAAACATGATTTTCACATATTTGTCGGCCATGTGAAATAGCCTACCGGTCACTGATGGCTGGTAGACTACCTCCATTATGGACTCTCTCCAAGGAGGAATCTGAAGTTAACTGGCGCTATGTCGGTATTCACAAACTCAATAGCTTTCTTTTCCGCCTCGCAATATTTAGCTATCGTCTTGTGGATAGAAATCTTATCTGGCACCGTAGCATCTGGCTCATCCGCTAAATCCAACAAAGAGCACAGCGGATGGTACAGCTCGTCCTTCTTATGATCCCGCAATAACTGTAGTACACTCACCCTGACGCCCTCGCTTATTCTTGTGGACTTTAAGTCTTAAAGTCTGACTATATCATGAATTTGAGGGAATGTAAACAGTCTTACATATGATATTTATTCATAAGGAATGGCCAACTAATAACCAAATCTTCCAGATAGAGGGTTCTACCATAATGGACCTTCCATAATTGACAAACCTTGGTGACGTGGTGATATGTTGGCTGAAAATAAGCCCTAAGTGTGCTCACGGCTGATGCAGCGTGTGCTAGCCCCACAGGAAGGGCTTAAGTGATGAATTATCCAAGTTTATTTAAAGTTGGCTGGTGGACCCCTGGGGACCAAGGTTGTGCCAAAGTGGCCCTTCCATAATATACACTGACAAACCCCCTGGCGCCAAGCGCTGACGTATTCGAGTGTTTTTGGTATAGGTTTCCTAAAAAATTTTTTTAAATTAGTGTTTCGAGAAACGAGACACTTGGCCCCAGGCGCCGAGGGCACAGTAGGGAGAGAATAAATAAAAGATAAGGCCCCCCCTCCCCTTCCTGATCCAGGCTCCTGTCCTGTGTCTAGCTACAGCGCTTAGTGAATAGAGACAGACATCCGAAGCCAGAAGAATAAGATAGAATAACAGAAGCAAGTAAGATTGACAATGATAGTCACCATTATTATTGGCAAGATTAAGACTAAATCACAGTGCATGGCGATTAGCGGTAAGAGGCTGTCCAATGTCAAGGTCAGTGTCGATATTAGTACCAGTATCGTATTACCAAGTATCGTATTACCATAAGATCTAATCACCATGCTCCAAGCGCCAAGCGCCACGGTCTCAGCTCTTGAACCCTTAGATGGTGAACGAAGTGAAGGCTCTGATGTCCTGGGGTTGGTCCTTAACATGTCCCTCCAGTCTCCATAAAGAGATGAACGAAGTGAAGGCATTAAATCCCTTCGAGCGAAGCGAGCGATTTTATTTGTAATTAAATGCAATTA
>QNCM01000013.1 GCA_003644505.1 Candidatus Makaraimicrobium thalassicum
AGGAGCTGAGGAAGAGGAGCTGAGGAAGAGCGGAGGAATTCGGAAATATGTTAAATTTTCTATCGGGTTTATTCAGAAAGATGTTCAGCACGCAGAATGAGCGTGAACTCAAAAAACTCGGGCCGCTGGTCCAGAGAATAAACGGTCTGGAGGAGGAGTATTCCTCGCTTTCGGACGTCCGGATAAGGGAAACAGTGGCGGAGATCAGGAAGGATATCAGGATTGCGTCTGAGAAGAACAAACCCGAGGTGCAAAAAATCCGGGAACAGATCGCTGTATCCACTTCGGACCCGGAACGGAACAAACACAAAAAGCTGTTGAAAGAGGTCAAGAACCGTATACTTGACGACAGGATACCCGAGGTGTTTGCCCTCGTCAGGGAAGCCGCGAAGAGGACGATAGGCCTCAGGCATTTTGACGTCCAGCTTCTCGGCGGTATTGTGCTGCATCAGGGAAGGATCGCGGAGATGGCTACGGGCGAAGGTAAGACACTGGTCGCTACTCTGCCGGTCTGCCTGAATGCGCTCGCCGGTGAAAGCGTCCATGTGGTGACGGTAAATGATTATCTGGCAAAAAGGGACAGCGAATGGATGGGGCCGGTTTACAGGTTTTTGGGCCTTTCGGTGGGAGTTGTCCAGAATGATATGAATTCCGCGGAGAAAAAAAAGGCCTACGGATGTGATGTTGTCTATGGGACCAATAACGAATTCGGGTTCGATTATCTCAGGGACAACATGGTCGCGGATAAAGACGATATGGTCCAGCAGCACCCCGGGTTCGCTATTGTCGATGAGGTGGACAGTATCCTTATCGATGAGGCGAGGACGCCGCTGATAATATCCGGGCCCGTGGACGAAACGAACGAAGCGTATAACCAGATGCGGCCGGTCGTCCAGGAAACCGTCAGCGCGCAGCGCAGGCTGGTAAGGGATTATATCGAGCGGTTTCGTAACGAGCTGCGCGGGAAGAACGAAGAGGCCGCGGGACAATTACTTTATCTTATCCACAAAGCTGACCCGAAGAACCGGGAGTTCCTGGATATAGTACTTAAAGACAGGCAGGCCAAATCCCTGCTTGATAAAGCCCAGGGGCTGCTTGACAGCAAGGTCATGGAGAAAGAGCGCAATATTCTTCTTGAAGAGCTTTTTTACGTTTTTGACGAAAAGACAAGAGAGGCGACCTTCAGCGCCAAGGGACAGAAGATGATGCGCGAGAAATTCAACATAGAGTTCATGCTGGACGATATCGAAGCCGCTCTGGCGGAACTGGCGGATAAGGATATGCCGGCGGAAGAGAAAATCGCGCGTGAGACGGAACTGGTGTCATCCTATGCGGATCAGCAGAGGAAGGTGGAAAGCGTCAAACAGCTGCTGAAGGCGTATATATTGTTCCAGAAAGACGTTGATTATGTGATCAAGGAGAATAAGATAGTCATAGTTGACGGGTTTACCGGGAGGATGATGCCGGGACGCCGTTTCTCTGACGGTATTCACGAGGCGATCGAGGCGAAGGAACGGGTCGAGGTGCAGAAAGAAAGCCAGACGCTCGCGACCATTACCCTTCAGAATTATTTCCGCATGTATGACAAACTGGCCGGTATGACGGGAACCGCGAAGACCGAGGAGGCGGAATTCGAGAATATCTATTTATTGCCTGTCATACAGGTCCCGACGAACCGTCCGTTAAAGCGGCTGGGTATGGGGGACCGCATATATAAGACGGAAACGGAAAAGTTCAACGCCGTCATTGAAGAGATCGCCCGCTGCAACGCGGAGGGAAAGCCCATGCTGGTCGGGACGGTATCGATAGAGAAGTCCGAACAGTTGGGCAGGTTACTGAATTCGCGCGGTATTGAACACAACGTCTTAAACGCCAAATACCATGAGAAAGAGGCGCATATCATCGCGCAGGCGGGAAGATACAGGGCGGTCACCATAGCCACTAACATGGCGGGCCGCGGGACCGACATTGTTCTTGGAGGCAATCCCGAATATCTGGCGAACGACGCGGTGGAAAGATTGGATATAGATGATCCTGAAGAGAGGAAGAAAGCGTTCGAAAGATTTCTCGGGGAGTATAAAAAACAGACGTCCGAAGAACGGGAAAAAGTGATAGAAGCCGGCGGCCTGCACGTTATCGGGACGGAGAGACATGAGGCCCGGAGAATAGATAACCAGCTCCGCGGGCGGTCCGGCAGGCAGGGTGACCCCGGTTCCAGCAGGTTTTACCTTTCACTGGAAGATGATCTGATGAGGATCTTCGGGTCCGACAGGATAAAGGCCATTATGGACCGTCTGGGCATGGAGGAAGGAGAGGTCATTGAGAACCCCCTGGTGACACGCGCCGTAAGAACAGCGCAGCGCCGGGTGGAAGGCCAGAATTTCGAGATCAGGAAGCATCTTCTCAAATATGACAATGTTATGAACCAGCAGAGAGAGGTCATATATAACCGGCGCCGCATGATATTGACCGAAAAAGACCTGAAAAAGGAGTTTTTCGAGTGTCTTTCCGTCGGTCTGGAATCACTTTTAGAGAACTGGGGCGAAGCGCCCGATCCGAACGCTCTGGCAAGGTCTGTCATGTACCGGTACGCGATAAACGTGAGGCCGGCTGTGCTTGAGGGGAGATCCGCCCCCGAAGCCGCCGAACACATATCGAAGGTCGCTGAAAAGGGTTATTCCGGGAGGGAGAAGTTTCTCGGGGAAGAAAGGATGCGGGAACTTGAAAAAATGGTCATGCTTTCCGCGATAGACTCCAACTGGAAGGAATACCTGAGGGAGATCGACGATCTCAGGGAGGGGATATCCTGGCGGGCATACGCGCAGAGAGACCCTCTCATCGAATTTCAGCATGAAGCGTTCCGGATGTTTACCGATCTCCTGTTGAAGATCGATGAGCAGATAGCCGAGCGTATCATGAAGATATCCGCGATGGAAGAGCAGTACAAAAAAAGTGTTTTCCGGACAGGGAACGAGACTTTCGAACACAGGGGATATTCTGCCATAGGGACGTCCTCAAGCGGGCAGGATGATGTTTATGATAAAGGCCCCGGCAGCGAGCTCATGGGGATGCCCGCGCCAGCGGCACAGAAGCAGGATGTTACATACAGGCGGGATGTTCCGAAAGTCGGGCGTAATGACCCATGTCCGTGCGGCAGCGGGAAAAAATATAAAAAGTGCTGCGGCAGATAGTGAACAGTGAATGGTGAATAGTCCCATCCTCCGGAGTGAAATAGCATGAGAAGCAAATGGAAGAACATAGCGCTGGCTGTTTTATCGGGGATCTTGGGGTTTCTCGCTTTTCCCCCCTTTGAGTTTGCTTTTCTGGGATGGGTATGCCTCGTGCCGGTTCTATTTGTCGTCAGGTCCGGCAGTCTCAAAGAGGCCTTCTTTTATCCTTTTTTATCGGGGATGGTGTTTTTCGGGTGCCTTTTGTACTGGTTCGTGAACGTGAGCATACCCGGGATGCTGATACTGGTGTTCGTTCTTTCTGTTTTTTACGGTCTTTTCGGTGTCATCGCCGGATATGTTCTAAGGCATTCCATAGATCTTTTGCTGCTTCCTTTCGTATGGGTGGTGTTTGAATATATCCGCAGTCATATTTTTACGGGATTTCCGTGGGGGCTTCTCGGATATTCCCAGTATAAGAATGTCAACCTCATCCAGATCGCTGATCTTACCGGCGCGTACGGTGTTTCCTTTCTGCTGGTCGTCTGTAACGTGGCGATATTCGCCTGGCTTGTCCGCTCGAAAAAAAAGGCTGCCTATATGGTGACCGCGCTGCTTTTTCTGATAATGGCGACCGCTTACAGCGCGTACAGATTCAACAATTATTATATCCGGGGCAGTTCGCGGATAAGTGTTGTGCAGGGGAATATACCGCAGCGATATAAATGGGATGCGGCGTTCGCAGAGGAAATTGTCGCGAGATACGGCGGCCTGACGGAAAAAGCGGCCAAAGATGGCCCTGATATGATAATATGGCCTGAGACTTCCTACCCGTATCTTGTCGAGAAAGGGGATAATCCCGCCGGAGAGATCAGCGCTCTTGCCTCCGGACAGAAGATCCCCATACTGGCGGGTATTGTTTACAGGGACAGCGGCAGTTATTACAACAGCGCCGTGCTTTTTGACGAGAAGGGAAAGTTTACCGATATTTACAGCAAGACACATCTTGTCCCTTTCGGGGAGTACGTGCCGTTTGAAAAACACTTGTCTTTTTTAAGAGAGCATGTGGACAAACCCATAGGTAATTTCGAGAACGGGGAGGAATATACGCTTTTCCCCGTAAGGTCGCTGGTATCCGGAGCGGCAGGCGGGATACGGACACGCCGGACAAATTTTTACAAGTTCGGGGTATTGATATGTTTTGAGGACGTCTTTCCGTATATTACGAGAGAGTTTGCGCGAAAAGGGGCGGATTTCATGGTCAATATTACCAATGACGCGTGGTTCGGTGAGACAGCCGCTCCCAGACAGCATTTGCAGTCATCTGTTTTTCGCGCCGTGGAGAACAGAATACCGGTAATACGAGCCGCCAATACCGGTATTTCCTGTTTCGTGGATTCCACGGGAAAGATCCTGCCGGGAGTAGAGAAGGAAGGAAAAGAAATCTTTGTCAGTGGATTTGCCACGGATAATGTAAACATGTATGCCGGCCGGACTTATTATACGATATACGGCGATATTTTCGTATATTTCTGCGCTTTTATGATAATATTGCTTGTCATCACTGAAAGATTCTTTTTGAGGGGCAAAAAGGGCAATTAACCGGAGGAGGACAGATATATGATCATAAAAGTTGTTCTGGTATGTTCTATCCTGTGCCAGTTCCTGGCGACGATCCTGTCCCTGCGGCTGATCCGGGTTACGGGCAGACGCGCTGCCTGGACGCTGATCGCGGCGGCAATTTTTCTCATGATCTTCCGCCGCGGTATTACCTTATTCCGGTTGGTTTCCGGAGACATGACCCACCCGCCTGATCTGCCGGCTGAACTTGTCGCGTTCGCCACATCCCTCTGCGTGCTGATCGGGGTGGCCCTGATCGCTCCTCTTTTTTTCGCCATCAAGAACGCGGAAAAAGAACTGCAGGAAAAAGAAGAAAGGGTCCGCACTGTCGCGGACTTTACATACAACTGGGAATACTGGAGCGGCCCCGGGGGGGGCTATATCTATGTTTCGCCGTCATGCGAACGGATTACCGGATATCGTCCGGAGGAGTTCATTGATGACCTTCACCTCATAGAGAGAATAACACATCCTGACGACCGCGTGGATCTGCTCAGGCATATTCACAGCGAGCGGGATGAAGAAAAGGTGTTCTCGTTCGAATTTCGTATTGTCGACCGAAGCGGCGGGGAACACTGGATCGAACATATTTGCCAGCCGGTGCGCAGCGCCGATGGGCGTTATCTCGGCAGGCGTGCCAGCAACAGCGATATCTCCAATCGCAAGAAGGCGGAGCAAGCGTTGCGTGCCTCCGAGAAAAAATACCGTGAATTATATGAAAGTATGCGGGACGGCTATGTCAGCGTTGACCTGGACGGCAGGATCACGGGGTGCAATCTGGCGTTTCGGAGTATGCTCGGCTATACCGATGAAGAGATCTGCAAACTGACCTTTAAAGATATAATCCCCGAGAAATGGCATTCCGCCGAAACAGAGATTATAAATAAACAGGTCCTGGTAAAGGGATATTCGGAGATCTACGAGAAAGAGTACAGAAGGAAAGACGGGACGGTGATCCCGGTAGAGACAAGGACCTACCTTATCCGGGACGAGAACTATAATACCGTGGGGATGTGGACAAGCGTGAGTAACATTACCGAACGCAAAAAAATAGAAGAGGAGAGAAAGGACGCCATTGAGATGAAGTCACATTTTGTTTCCACGGTATCCCATGAGCTGAGGACGCCTCTTACGGCGATCAGAGGGGGGCTCGACATTGTTTTCGATGAAGTAAAAGAGCTTATTGACGACAGGAAAAAGCCTTTTCTGGATATGACGAAGAGGAATATAGACAGGCTCAGCAAAATGATCAATGATGTCCTGGATTTCCAGAAACTTGAAGCCGGCAGAATGGTGTTTGACATGCAGGAGGGTGATATAAATGAACTTGTCGAGGAAGTGGGAGTGACAATGATACTCCTCGCTGAGAAAAAAGGACTGAAGTTTGACATCAAACTCGGTGAAGACCTGCCTCTGGCGAGATTTGACAGGGACAGGATCATACAGGTCCTGGCGAACCTCGTCAGTAACGCCATAAAGTTTACAGAGAAGGGCCGTATCACACTTGTCACAGCCAGAGAAGAGGGTGTCGTTAAAGTCTCTGTGCACGATACGGGCCCCGGGATCGGAGAGGACGAGATGCCGAAGCTGTTCCGTGAATTCACCCAGTTATCCTCCGCGAAAGGCAGGAAGCTGGGCGGCACCGGACTCGGGCTGGCTGTTTCCAGGGAGATCATCGAGAAACATAAGGGAAAGATATGGGCAGAATCCAAAGTGGGTGAAGGGGCAAGTTTTTATTTCATTTTGCCGGCCGGATAGGAAGGTATATGGACCGCGGGGAAGGATCGTCACTACCGCCTGTTAAAAAGCGGACAATACTGGTCTCTGTCGTCCTGATAGTGATCCTGGGCTTTGCCGTTTACGGTAATTCGCTGGATGGCGAGTTTCTCTGGGATGACACCTCTCTGGTGAAAGATAACCTTTATATAAGAAATTGTTCCCGCATCGGAAAACTTTTTTCAGGGCATATCTCCACGAAGAGCGTTAATTTCAGGTTTTACCGCCCGTTTCAGATGATCAGCTATGTAATGGATCACTCCTTATGGAAAGCGGACGCAAGAGGGTACCATCTTACGAATCTTCTGTTACATATTGCCGTAGCCCTGGCTGTTTACTGGCTGGTCAATATCCTTTTCAAGGATATATTGCTTTCTTTCCTGACAGGTATCTTTTTTCTGGTGCATCCCGTCCATACCGAAGCGGTCAGCTATATCTCCGGCCGGTCTGACCCCCTGGCAGCGTTATTCATGCTGCTCTGCTTCATTTTTTACGTAAAAGGCATTAATACCGGCAGAACAAAGTTCTTTTTTCTCGCGATACCGGCTTATGCAGGGGCCCTGCTGTCCCGGGAAGCCGGTCTGATCCTGATAATATTACTGCTGTTATACCACTTCGCTTTCAAGAAAGAGATAAAACTTAAAGGGTTTTTGCCGTTACTGGGCGTTACGTTTGTTTACATTGCGTTAAGATTGACCGTTCTAAAAGGCCTTGTTGCCGCTCCGGCCGCTTCCGGCAGGTTCTTCCAGAGATTACCGGGTTTTTTCGCCGCCATTACTGAGTATACAAGACTCATGGCGCTGCCGTTCCATCTTCATATGGAGTACGGCGCCCCCTTGTTTGAATTGAACGCGCCTGAAGTAATAGCGGGGGTCCTGATACTGTCATTTGCCCTGGCCTGCGCCCTGAAGAAAAGGACGGGTAACAGGCTGGTCTTTTTTTCCATTTTCTGGTTTTTTGTGGCTTTACTGCCGGTGTCAAACCTTTACCCTGTTAACGCATATATGGCCGAACACTGGCTGTATGTTCCGTCCATAGGCCTTTTTCTGCTTCTGGCAAAGGGATTAAGTTACCTTTACAGGCGGGGTAAGTCACGGGTGATTAGCGCCGGCCTTATCACGGGGATATTGATTTTCTATTCTTCTTTGACGTTCAGGCAGAACACTTACTGGAGAGAACCTGCCGCTTTTTATGAAAGGACCCTGCGCTATGTTCCGGACAGCCCGAGATTATACGCTAACCTCGGTAAAATATACCGGAGTACCGGCAGAAAGGAAGAAGCCATAGCTTTATTCGAGAAAGCGGTAGAACTTAACCCCGATTTTCCTGAAGCGTATAACAACCTTGGCAACGCGTACAGCGATGCCGGCAGAAAGGAAAAGGCCATAGCCCTGCTGAAGAAAGCGGTAACGATCAATCCGGATTATGCGGAGGCATACTATAACCTCGGCAACGCGTATAACGATACCGGGAGAAAAAAAGAAGCCCTGGCCTCGTTCAGAAAAGCGATAGAAGCCAATCCGGATTTTTCAGAGGCGTATAATAACCTCGGGAAAGCATACGCTGATACCGGGAGGAAAGAGGAAGCCATAACTTTTTTGGAAAAGGCGGTAACGATCGATCCGGATTATGCCATGGCGCATAACAATCTGGCAGTAATATATTACGATATGGGGGAATATGCCCTGGCTGTTAAGCATTCCGACATGGCGCTCAAGCTTGGAAGCAAGGTCCATCCCGGATTTTTGAGGCATCTTGAGCCGCACAGGAATCGGAAAATTCGATGAACCTGTATTTCCGATGCGGGATCGGAAATAGTGTCTATGAACAGGTCTTGAACTGGTTTTTTGCGGGATCGTAGAGGGTGATCCGGTTCCGGCCGTCCTCTTTTGACTTGTAAAGCGCCCGGTCAGCTTCACCGATAAGGCGTTCCGCCGTGTAATCGGCACCCCCTGTGTAAATTACCATTCCTATGCTCAGGGTGACGCTCGCGTGTTTGTGGTCGATTTTGATCTGTGTTTTCTCGATATTGTTCTTGATCCTTGTAGCGATGTCCACGGTTTTGTCCGTGAGTTCTTTCTGGCTGACAGCGCCGCTTTTCGCCTGGTCAAAGTCGATTCCCAGGAAAAATATGGCGAATTCCTCGCCTCCATACCTCGCGACGATATCATAGGCCCGGACGTTGTTCTTGATGGTATACGCTACCGTTCGTAATGCCTCGTCGCCGGCAAGATGCCCGTAGCTATCGTTGAATTTTTTAAAATAGTCAATATCGCACATGAGGACCGAGACAGGGCGTTTCCATCTTTGCGACCGGATGATTTCTTTCCCGAGCAGGTCTTTGAAGTATCTTTGAGTGCAGAGTCCCGTTGCGCTGTCATGCAGCGAACGGAATTCAGCAGCGCGTTTCTCATTTTCGACAGCGTGCTTCTCCCTCTTGATATCGGCGCTGTATTCGCGAAAGAGCACGGTGGATAAAAGGAGTAAGAGCGTTAGGATGAAAAACATTCTGGTTATGTTCGCTATGCGGCGGTATTCTTCGAATTTTTTCCTGAATTGCGTGTTCATATCGTACACCAGGAGTTTCCCCTTAAGGTTGCGGTATTTTATGGGATAAGTATACTCGGGCGCGGTAAGGTCCGCCTCCTTGACATTCTTCAGGATACTTCGCATCGTTCCGGACTTATCCTGATACACGAAATCCACGGTCAATGAGGGCGGGCTGTTGTATTCATCTATAAGGTTTCGTATGTCTGCCAGTGAAGGAGAGGAGAGTTTTTTCTGAAAATCGAAACATACCAGACGCGCCATAGTTTCAGCACGCACGTAATAGAGAGGGGGCTTTTCGACGAAATATTTGAACATTATGGTGCTCTGGGTTTTCAGCAGATAGTTGAACAGGAACCAGCAGATAACGGAAAGTAACACCAGATATTTTATAAAACGTGTTTTAAATATTGATAACTTCATTCTACTATTAGTATAGTGACTGAAGAACAAAAAGCAAGAGAGGTCATACCCACAGATTCCTGTCAAGGCACCGGTATCCGACGGCTTCGGAGATGTGATGCGATTCTATCGTTTCTGAGGTGTCCATATCCGCGATCGTGCGGGAGATCTTGAGTATCTTATCATAGGCCCTCGCGCTGATGCCGAGCTCAAGGATCGCTGTTTTCAGGAGTTCTTCCGCTTCGTTTGACAGGGCGCAGAAATTTTCCAGTTCTCTTGAAACCATATATGCGTTATACGCCAGATGACCCGGTTTATCCCTGAACCTTTTTTCCTGGGTATTCCTGCTTTCATTTACGCGCTTCTTTATGGTTTCGGAATGTTCCCCGGTCCTCCGCGTAGAGAGCTGTTCGTAGTTGAGGCGCGGGACCTCAAGATGGATGTCGATCCTGTCCAGAAGAGGCCCCGATATCTTGGAAAGGTACCGCTGTATCTGGTGGGAAGTGCACTGACACCTCTTGTGGGGATCGGTAAAATATCCGCATGGGCAGGGATTCATCGCCGCGATAAGGATAAAGCGGCAAGGGTATCGCAGTGATCGCCGGGCCCTGTCTATGGTGATCTCCCCGGACTCAAGAGGCTGGCGGAGCGTTTCAAGCACGTCACGCCGGAATTCAGGGAATTCGTCAAGAAAGAGCACACCGTTATGAGCGAGGCTTATTTCACCCGGCAATGACCGGGATCCGCCGCCGGTCATTGCCGCGTAGGATATTGTGTGGTGGGGGGAGCGGACCGGCCTTTCGCGGATAAGCCCGTCGCTTTTCAGCCGTCCGGCCACACTGTAGATAGTAGTCGTCTCAAGCGCCGCTTCCGTCGAGAGGTCCGGAAGTATGCCCGGTAGTCTTTGCGCGAGCATGCTTTTGCCCGAACCGGGAGGCCCAAGCAGAAGGACGTTGTGCCCGCCGCTGGCCGCGACTTCAAGGCCCCGTTTGACGTGTTCCTGTCCTTTAACGTCCTTGAAGTCCGGGATATCATGCGGTTTGTTCCGGCCGGGACTTTTTTGTTCCGTATCTGGAGGGTCAAGAGGGTTTATCCCATTGATATGCTCGATGACCTTTCGCAGGGAGCTTGCGCCGTAAACGGGGATATCCCCTATATCGGCGGCTTCGCGTGCGTTCTTTTCCGGCAGAATAAAAGTCCTGCGGCTTTTCCCAAGAGAGATGGCGATCGCCAGGGCTCCGCGGAAGGGTTTGAGCCTGCCGTTCAGGGAGAGCTCTCCGCCCAGCAGCAGCCCGTCAAGTTTATCCGGGCTGATAAGGCCTGTTGCGCCGAGGATACCGGTTGCGATCGGCAGATCGAAACCGACGCCTTCTTTTTTTATGTTGGCGGGGGAAAGGTTGACGGTTATTTTTCCTGAAGGGAAGGCGTAACCGGAATTCCTGATGGCGGAACGGATACGGTCCCGGCTTTCTCTTATGGAAGTATCGGGAAGGCCGACCACCGAAAAGGAGGGAAGACCGTTCGCGACATCCACCTCCACATCAATGAGGCAGGCGTCGATCCCCATAACACATCCGGAATTGACTTTAGCGAGCATAGTATTGTCTCCTTTGTTCGGTCATATCAGCGGAAAACATTTGCGAAAAACATTTCAGGTATTATGTCAAATCTGATATTCTGTCAGAGTTCAATTGCGTTCTTTACATGCTTCAATGCGCGCAGTTCTCTGCGGGTGTCCAGGCTGACAGCAATGGCATCGATGCGGCACGGCCTGCCGTATAAACCGAATCTTTTAAGGTAGAACTGGCAGTTTTTCAGAATGTGCCTCTGCTTTGTCCTGGTTATAGAAGAAAGAGGCGGACCGAACCTTTCGGATATTCGGGTTTTGACTTCCAGGAAAACGATATAGCCGTTTTGTTCCGCTATCAGGTCGATCTCACCGAACGGTGTGGAAAAATTCCTGTCCAGGATCAAGAAACCCCTTGAGATGAGGAAAGTTTCGGCTATTTTTTCGCCCAGTTTTCCGATATGCTGCCGGGTTCGGGGCACCACTGCTCCTATTGTTTCTGGTATTCGCTGTAGCTTTCAAGCACCAGTTCCTCCAGGCCCTTCCGCATTTCCCTGGAAACGGGAAAGAAAGTGTCATACCACTTACTGTCACGTCCCTGCTGCTGCGGCATACTTACGAAGAGACTCTCCTTGCCCTGTACGATGCGCAGGCCCTTGACCAGGAAAGTGTCCAGTATCAGCAGGTCGCAGAATGCTTTTGTCGGGCTATCTCCCTCCAGGAGATGAATACGTTCGACTTTGATGACCGGTTTGTTGTTCATGTTTCTGCCTCCTTTTTTTGTCTTTTTTAAATTCAGGGTTAACCTTTGTTCTATCGGCGGTTTGCAGCCTGCACTATATAAGACAACTTTTTCCCTGAAATTCTTTCAAAAAAAATGAGAAAATTAATGTTCTGTTCCATCGATCCTTGACAGGATTTTATCGGCTTTATCTCTGTCTCCGCATTTCCATGCCTCGTAGATCATGATAAGTATTTTCGCGGTTTTGGCATCGACGGCCCATTTGGCGCCCATGATGATACAGGCCGTCAGGAATTGCAGAAAATGTTCAGAGAAGACGAAAGAGAGCGTGAATGCCGCGGCCGCTCCGATAAGCCATTGGTTTTTTCTGATCCAGCGGGATATTCTGTTTTTTATTTCGTGGATATCGGGTCTGCTTATAATATCATGGGTTTCTACCAGCAGTTCCCGGCATGCGGCGCAGCCGGCGAGGTGCTTTTCAACCTCGGTCCTGTCTTCCTCCGCAAGGACGCCGCTGATATATTCGCTCAGGATTTCTTCAGACGGGCATATTCTTCTCATGGTTGATCCTCAATTTTCGGCTTTTAGTATGGGTTTCCCTTCTACTGTTATAGACACAAATTTAATGCTTTTTCTTTCAATTATTCTATCTCCAGCGCATTTCCAAGATTTTTCCGGAGCTTATCTTTCGCCCGTCTGATCAGCGTTGCGACTGTTCCTGTGGGTATGTTCATTATTTCTGCGATATCTTTTTGTTTTTTTCCGTGATATATATTGAGTTTAAGGACAAGCTGCTGCCTGTAGCCGAGCTTTGATATCTCTTTGTCCAGGATGCCGCTTAATTCGTTTGATCTCAGCGTTTTTGCGGTATTAAGTTTGGAAGAAGGTATCATAAAACCCAAGGGCATTCCGGAGGTCCCGGCCAGGGGATTTTCATCCAGAGAAAGCGTGTTCTTCGCCGTTTTGAAAACGTTCCTCCTGCAATAATTGACACTAAGGTTGATCGATACTATGGCCAGCCAGCTTTTCAGGCAGGCTGTGTTCTTTACCCCGCGAAGTTTGTTTTTTTTCCATATCAGCAGGAATATCTCCTGCACGATATCAAGGGTCTCGTTTTTTGAGAGATGCCTGTCCATCCTGTTCAGTTTGTACCTGACGCTTCGGGTTACAAGGCTGCTGAAACGCCTGACGAACTCATTCCAGGCAGCCCGGTCCTTATCAATGCACTTTTGCAGCAGTTCTTCGTCCGTCATAGTAGAAGTACTATAAACCTGATTTGATGAAAAATCAAGATTTTTTATTTTTTTCATCAAGGATAAACGGGGTCAACGCTTACCAGTTAACAAATATTTGTTAAGAGTTTAGCCAAGAAATGTAACTCAACCGGCGAGTGGCTGTTTTGAAGCATTCTTACCAGGGCCGCTCGATGCGGCTATTCAAATGACTATTTCTTATCTTAGCTATTATTCAAAGTATTGTTATAGAGAAACGGATACCCGTTCCTGGTAGGAATGAGCCTGACAGCCCGACCAGGCGTAAGCATCTTCTCTCAGCTGAACTGGTGCAATATTGTTAACTGTTAAGCGTTGACCCCGGCAATACTTCGGGTTACAATAAGAGTGCGCCGCGTACGACAGAGATGCGGTTAGACGTGAGGGTATTTTTTTATATTTTGAGGAGACAGAAATGAAGAAGTTCTTCTTATCGATGACAGCCGCTGTTATTTTTTTGGGGATCACCACCCTGTTAAATGCCGAACACACGGCCGTACAGATAGAGGACGGTTTCCAGAAGCTGACGTTACCCGATACTTCCGTATATGAAGGCAATTTAGAGAACGGGTTGTTTAACGGCAAAGGGGTCCGCGTCTGGCGGGAAGGGCATAGATACGAGGGCGGATACAAGAACGGTCTGCCGGATGGTAAGGGGATCGAGGAGTGGAAAAATGGCGTCAGATATGAAGGGGAATTCAGGGACGGTCTGCGGCACGGCCGGGGAACCTTGCTTCGTAAGGATGGAAGCACATACAAAGGAGAATTCAAATTCGGTGAGCCGCATGGCAGAGGGACCGAGTTGCTGAAGAACGGCGACAGATATGAAGGGGAATTCAAAGACGGGGTGCGGAATGGCAGAGGAGTCGAGGTCTGGAAGGATAAGGCTGTTTATAAAGGAGAATACAGGGACGGCGTACGGCACGGCAGAGGGATCGAGATCTGGGGTGATGGGAATAAATATGAGGGAGAATATAAAGACGGCCTGCCGCACGGCAAAGGGGTCGAGGTTTTGATGGACGGGAGCAGATATGAAGGGGAATACAGCGACGGCATCCGTCAGGGCAAAGGTACCCTGGTCAATAAGAACGGCGACAGATACGAAGGAGAGTTCAAATACGGCAGACCGCACGGCAGGGGAGTGCTGATCCGGAAGAACGGGACCAGGTATGAAGGCGAATTTAAGGCCGGTGAACCAGACGGCAGAGGGACCGAGTGGCTGAAAGACGGGACCAGGTATGAAGGGGAATTCAAAGGCGGGCTGCGGCACGGCAGGGGGATCGAGGTCTGGAAGACCATGATCGGATATAAAGGGGAATACAGGGACGGTCTGCGGCACGGCAAAGGGATCGAGGTCTGGGACGACGGGACCAGGTATGAGGGGGAATACAAAGATGGCCTGCCGAGTGGCATGGGGGTCGAGATCCGAAAGGACGGGAGCAGATACGAAGGGGAGTTCAAGAACGGTGTCCGGCACGGCAGGGGGGTCCTGATACTGAAGGACGGAAGCAGGTATGAAGGGGAGTTTAAAAACGGCGTATGGCGCGGTGAAGGAGTAGTGATCCTGGAAGACGGCAGCCGCTATGAGGAATGATTCGTCCCCGCCGTCAGCGGTTTGACTTGCAAAAAAACAAAGTATAAGGTAAGTTCTATAGGATAGAATGAGAAGTTCGAAAGCTTGAGGGAATTATAATGATGAAGAAAACCGTAATTTTGCTGATATGCGTGTTCCTGACAGCTGTGGCTGTGCCTGCCTATTCCCAGGGAAAAGACGTATCAGTATTTTTCGTTACCGGCGACGTTAAAATTGTTCGCGCCGGCAGCAATACCGGTATTGCGTGCGAAAAAGGCATGCCCCTGCATGCCGGCGATTGGATAAAGACCGGCCCTGATTCTTCGGTGACCCTGGCTTTTGACAAGGCGGCTGAGAATGTCATCACGATAGAGGAAGACAGCCTGATAGTAATAAAGCTCGATGGTTATTTTAAGGTCCAGTTGATGAGGGGGGAAATGTTCGCCATTCTTGAAAATGTGGAAAGCGGTGAGACCTTCAGGGTTTTAACTCCTTCAGCGGTAACCGAATCACTGAGCAGCGGCTGGGGAGCGAGTACGGACGGTGTTTGCACCAATGTGGTGGTATTTGATAACAGGGTTTTTGTGTGTGGTATAAACGAAGAGGGGAAAGTGGATGAGAAGAAATACTGGATCGAGGAAGGATACCAGAGAAAGGTAATAACTTTCGAAGACCCCGGAAAACTTGAGTCAGTGCCTGAGGCTGCTGTCTCCTGGTTCAAGGAACAGGTAGTGGCCCACCATCTGGCGAAAGTAGAGGAAAAAGAAAAATACGAGGGAGATCCAGACACATTGATGGGAGAAGAAGGCGATGTGTCTGATGAAGGCCGTAAAAGGGCCGCCGATACGGATGAAGAAGTAGATCTTGTGGAGTATCTCTATAAGCAGAGACTCAAGCAGTGACCTTACGTTTCATGCCCCGCCTAGCCGGTTTTAGACTTTCCATTTTTTTGCTTTACGCATTCCGTTTTCTTATATAATATATAGTTTGATCAGTTAGGTCTGATGCGGGGCACATGGCACGAGACACGGGCCGCGAGGACCATAACCGGACGGATATCATGAATAACAGAGAGATAGCCGCAGTATTTTTGCGCATCGCGGATGCGCTTGAGATAAACGAAGAGAATATCTTCAGGATCCGCGCCTATAGGGTCGCGGCGCAGAATATTGTCGATTTATCCGGCGAGCTTGAAGATATATACAACGAAGACCCCTCCAGGCTGGATAAGATCCCGGGGATAGGGAAAGACCTCAAAGGAAAGATCATCGAGATGATAGAGACGGGACAGCTGAAGTATTATAATGACCTCATGAAGGGGTTCCCGTCCGGGTTTTTCGATATGTTCAGCCTTTCGGGGCTGGGGGCCAGGAAGATCGGGAAGCTGAGAGACGAACTGGGGATCAGAAACATAGATGGCCTTGAGGAAGCGTGTAAAAAGGGCTCCCTCGCAAAGATCGAAGGCATGGGGGAGAGGACCCAGGCGAAACTGCTGGAGGCGATAAAGCACTTCAGGAAACGGGAGGGCCGGATGCTGCTTTCCGAGGCGTATTCTTACGCTGACGAGATAGTCGCTTATCTGTCGAGATCCGGAAATTTCAAAAAGATAGAAAAAGCAGGCAGCCTGCGCAGGGGCATGGAGACAGTAGGGGACATTGATATACTCGCTGTGGCCGGTGACGGCCGGAAGGCCATGGACTATTTTGTAAGTTACCCCGGCCTCGAGAGCGTAATAGCTAAAGGGCTCACAAAGTCGAGTATATCCCTAAAAGGAGGTCCGCAGGTGGATCTCCGTGTCATAGAGGCTTCATGTTTCGGGGCGGCCCTTGTGTATTTTACGGGTTCCAAACAGCATAACGTGAAGATCCGCCGGATCGCGAAAAACATGGGGTATAAGGTGAGTGAATACGGTGTGTTTTCCGTGACGGCCGGCGGCCGGGAGAAGATGATAGCCGGGAGGAGAGAGGATGAGGTCTATCATAAACTCGGCATGAGGTGGATCCCGCCGGAACTCCGCGAGGGCCGGGGAGAGATCGAAGCCGCAACGTACGCGAAAGGAGCCGCAAAAGGAAAGAAGGACCTGCCTGAAGGGCTTTTGAAAATAGAAGATATAAAAGGCGATCTGCACATACATACGGTGGCGTCTGACGGCCGCGCCACAGTGGATGATATAGCCGCAGCGGCCAGAAAAAAAGGATATGAATATTTTGCCGTGACCGACCACTCCAAATATGTGCGGATCGCCGGCGGTCTGGATGAAAAGCGGCTACTGAAGCAGGTCGAAAAGATAAGAAAGATTGCCCGAAAGATCAAAGGCATAAAGATACTCAGCGGTGTTGAAGTGGATATACTCCGGGATGGAGAACTTGATATCGCCGACTATGCGCTTAAAGAACTGGATATAGTGATAGCGGCTGTTCATTCCGGTTTTTCCCTCGATAAGAAAAAACAGACCAGCCGTATTTTAAAGGCGATGGATAACAGGTACGTTAACGTTCTCGCCCATCCTTCGGGGCGGCTTATTACCAGCCGCAGCTCGATCCAGGCCGATTTTGACGGAATATTCCGGAGAGCGGTGGAGAATAATATCTACCTCGAGATAAATACCCACGGGGAACGTATGGACCTCAATGACGTGCAGTGCAGGCGCGCTAAAGAACTGGGAGGAAGGTTTACTGTCAACACAGACGCTCATGAGACAGGACAGCTTGATGAGATGATCTACGGGGTCGTTACCGCGAGAAGAGGCTGGATCGAAAAAAAAGACGTGCTGAACACATATACGTTTGACAAACTGATCAAAGCGCTTAAACGCTAAATGGAAAAAATGACTAAAGACATAAAAAAGAAAATAGAAGAACTGAGAAAAAAGATACGCGGGCACAATAAACTGTATTACGCAGACGGCAGGCCTGAGATATCCGACGCCCGGTACGACAGGCTTATGGAGGAACTCAGGGAGCTGGAACAGGCACACCCCCGGTACATGTCGCCTGATTCCCCCACGCAGACCATAGGCGCGCCTGTCCCGGAAAAGTTTAAAAGGGTGCGGCATACTTCTTCAATGTTAAGCCTTGAGAGCGTCAATAATGAAGCGGATGTCAGGCGCTTTGACCGGACATGCAGAAAAGAGACAGGCCGGGATGTTGATTATATATGCGAACCCAAGTTTGACGGGATCAGCATAGAACTGGTGTATGAAAACGGCAGGTTCATCAGAGGATCGACCCGCGGTAACGGGGTCACAGGGGAGGATGTGACGCTGAACCTCAAGACGATTTCCGGTGTGCCCCGCTGTCTTAAGGCGGAAAAGCCTCCGCGGCGCATCGCGGTACGCGGAGAGGTCATTATGCATATAAAGGATTTTCAGCGGCTTAACAAAGAACAGGCGGGCCGGGGCTTGAACACTTTCGCGAATCCCCGTAACGTGGCTGCCGGTTCGATCCGTCAGCTGGATTACAGGATAACCGCTCAAAGGAAACTGCACGTTTACTGTTATCAGATACTTGATCTTTCCGGAGCGATGCCGCGGACACAGGCAGAGGCGCTGGAGACGCTGGAACGGCTTGGTCTGCAGGCATCACCCGGCGTGAAACATTGCCGCGATATAACGGAGGCTGTTTTTTATCACCATGACTTGGAGAGCAGGCGTGACGCCCTTGATTATGAGATAGACGGAGTGGTTATCAAGGTCAACAATATGGATTACCAGAAGAAACTCGGCAGGAGGACCACTAACCCCAAGTGGGCTGTCGCGTATAAGTTCGAACCACGGAAAGAAATTACGCGTGTGGAGAACATCGTTGTTCAAGTGGGCCGGACAGGCATTCTCACCCCTCTGGCGTTATTACAGCCTGTTGAGGTGGGCGGCGTGACGGTTTCGCGGGCGACACTGCATAACATGGATCAGATCGCGAAGCTGGGCGTAAGGATCGGCGACTGGGTGAAAGTGCAGAGGGCCGGTGACGTTATCCCCTATGTTACGGAAGTGGTCACGGAGAAACGGACGGGAGAAGAGAAGGAGTTCCGTATGCCGAAGAGATGCCCGGGCTGCGGCACCCCGGTCGAACAGGAAGACGTTTTTTACAGGTGCCCGGCGGGCCTCGCGTGCCCGGCCCAGCTTAAGGAAGCGATATCCCATTACGCCGGCAGGGAAGCCGTTGATATCGACGGTTTTTCGGACAGGACGATCGAGTGTCTTCATGAGAAGGGCCTCATCAAAAGCATATCGGACATCTATACCCTGAAACGCGGGGATCTTCTGAAACTGGAACGATGGAGAGAGAAAAAGACGGATAATCTCCTGCGAGCGATAGAGAGTTCAAAGGATGTCCCGCTGGACAGGTTTATTTTCGCTCTTGGGATAAGGAACGTGGGGAAACATATCGCGGCCCTCCTGGCTGATAAGTTCGGGACTTTAGAGAAGATCGCCTCGGCCGGACAGAATGACCTTCTCGCCCTTAATGAGATCGGTCCGGAGATCGCGGAGAATATCACCGCTTTTTTCAGCAAGACGAAGAACCTTGCGGAGATAAAAAAACTACATAAGAACGGCGTTGTCATACGTGAGAGGAAAAAGGCAAGAACAGGTAAACTCGCGGAAAAAAAATGCATTTTTACCGGTTCCCTCAAGAGTATGACGCGGTCCGAAGCGAAGAAACTCGTGGAATCCGAGGGTGGAGAGGTCGCCTCCGGTATCAGTTCGACTACGGATTTTGTCGTTGTAGGTGAAAAACCCGGCTCAAAAGTTGACAGGGCGAAGAAAAAAGGAATAAAGGTCCTTACGGAAGAAGAATTCAGGAACCGTCTGGGCTTATGATGCGCCCCGCCGAACATCTACAAACCACGATAAACATACTCAAACATCCCTAAATATCGACAAACCACTATAAACCTGCACATATAAACATGGATTTAGAAAATTAAACTTAATTGCGTTGACATACTGGATTGTAGTAGATATAATTAGGGAGTAAAATTTTATTGTTATTTATATAGCGGGATATGCATATGCTTTTTATGAAAGGGAGTGTATGGAGCAAAGGAACGAGATCATAGAACAGCGGTACAAAAACCTGAAAAAGCTTGAGGAAAAGGGGGTAAATCCTTTTGGTGAAAGTTTTTCTGGTGTCCAGAGCATAAAGTCCGTAAAAGAGGATTATTCCGAAGGACGCAGGTCAAGGATGGCAGGCAGGATAATGGCCAGAAGGGAACACGGTAAAAGCGTTTTTATGGACCTGAAGGACTTTACCGGCAGGATCCAGCTATATATGCGGAAGGATATCATAGGCGAGGAAGCCTTTGGCATTTTAAAAAGCCTGGATATCGGGGATATTATAGGGGTTGACGGAGAGCTTTTTAAGACAAGGACCGGGGAGGATACCGTTCAGGTAAAGGAGTATTTTGTCCTGTCCAAGTCATTATTACCTCTTCCCGAAAAATGGCATGGTTTGAAAGACGTGGAGATCAGGTACCGCCGGAGATACGTTGACCTGATAGTGAATGATTCAGCGCGTGAAAAATTCAAGGCCCGTATTGAACTTATCAAGCACCTCAGGGAAGAGCTCAATAAGAGAGGCTTCTTTGAGGTGGAGACGCCGATGATGCATCCGATCCCGGGGGGGGCCGCTGGAAAGCCTTTCAGGACGCATCATGAAGCGCTGGACATGGACCTGTATCTGAGGATCGCTCCGGAGATATACCTGAAGAAACTTCTTGTCGGAGGTTTTGAAAAGGTGTTTGAGATCAACCGCTCTTTCCGGAACGAGGGCATTTCCACAAGACACAACCCTGAATTCACGATGATGGAAGTCTATGAGGCGTATTCCGACTGCGAGGGGATGATGAGACTTACCGAGGATATTATACGTTCCGCGTCAAAAACCATACTCGGCACGGAAAAGTTCACATACCAGGGCAGGGACGTTGACCTGACGGTCTGGAAGAGGGTTTCGTTCGCGGAGCTCATGGAAAAGAATTTCGGTATCAAGATCGACGAACCCTTGAACGGCTGGGTAAAAAAACTTAAGCGCAAAGGGATCGAGATCGAAGGCGACAGCGTCAGCAGGACGCAGATCATCAATATCGTGGGGGAACTTGTCGAACCTGAGGCTGAGACCAACCCGGTGTTTGTCGTGGATATGTTCAAGGAGTTGAGCCCCCTGGCCAAGGAGAGGAAGGACGCGCCCGGACTGGTCGAGAGATTCGAGTTATACATCGGTGGAATGGAGATAGCTAACGCTTATTCAGAGTTGAATGATCCGATCGACCAGCGCAGGAGGTTTGAAGAACAGGCCAAAGCGGACCCGGATGTTATGGCGGACGAGGATTTTATCCGGGCGCTTGAGTACGGGATGCCGCCGGCGGGAGGGCTCGGAATAGGCATAGATCGTCTTGCGATGATCCTTACGGATTCCGCGAGTATCCGGGATGTGATACTGTTTCCGCAGATGCGACCGGAATGAAATCGGATATAGCGACATGTGGACTTTATTCATAAGCGCCAAGTATTTTCTGACTAAAAGAAAGGAAGGGATGATATCCCTGATAGGGGTCATCTCTGTCCTGGGAGTGGCGCTGGGAGTGGCGTCTCTTATCATCGTCCTGTCGGTGATGAACGGGTTTGACTCCGAGGTCAGGGAAAAGATCATAGGGACCTACGCGCACGTGATCGTGCTGAAGCAGGGAGGGATAGCCGATTATCCGGACCTGGTGTCCCGGGTAGAGGCCTTGCCTGAAGTGAAAAGCGCTTCGGGTTTCGTGACCGGCCAGGCGGTCTTGAGAAAAAAAGACAGTATCGTCGGTATTCTTTTAAAAGGCATCGATACGAGGAAAGAATCGGAAGTCACTGAGGTGATCCGGTACACGGCCGAAGCGGGAAAGGCCCTGGAAGGCGATACGATCATCCTGGGCGGTGAGTTGATGAAGAGCGAAGATATTTCCGTGGGCGACACCGTGGAGATACTTATCCCGTATTCAGTGACGGATCTGGAAAAGGCCAGGTTAAAGGTTATCGGGAGTTTTACCTCAGGACGTTATGATTACGACGCGAACATGGCCGTGATCGGGCTGGAGAAGGCCCGGGAGCTTTTCCGGATGGAGGATACGGTATCGGGTATCGGCCTGCGGCTGACTGACGAGATGGCCTCGGGCAGGATTAAGTCCCGTCTGCAATCCATGCTGAAATATCCTTATGTCGTCAAGAGCTGGATGGACCTCGACCGTAATCTGGTGACCGCGCTTGCTCTGGAAAAAAAGATGATGTTCATCATCCTGGCCCTTATGGTCATGGTCGCCTGTTTTAATATTGCCGGTTCTCTTATCATGATGGTCATGGAAAAGACCAGGGATATCGGTATTCTTAAGGCGATCGGCGCTAATTGCCGCGGGATAAGTCTTGTTTTCCTGCTGGAAGGGGCCATGATCGGATTGCTGGGCATCGTGACAGGGGGGTTCTCCGGTGTTTTTATAGCCAACAGGGTCAATGCCGTGGCTGATCTCATCGAGCGGGTGACCGGCGTGGCGGTTTTTCCCAGTGACGTGTATTATTTTACGGAGATACCGGTTAAAGTGAGCGGAGGGGATGTCGGCGTGATCATTTCAGTGGCTATGCTGCTGACGCTGGCTGCCGGCATATATCCCGCGTGGAAAGCATCCCGGCTTGATCCGGTGGAAGCGATAAGGTACGAATAGCCTGAACATGATTATTACCAAGAACATCAGTAAGACATTCGGTCAGGGGACAAGAGCTGTCCGCGCCGTAAAAGACGTGAACATACGGATCGAAGAGGGCGAGCGTGTATATATTCACGGCCCCTCGGGAGCGGGGAAGTCTACGCTTCTCCATATGCTCGGAGGCCTGAATCTGCCTACGGCGGGGACCGTAACGTTCAGGGGAAAGGATGTCTATTATCTCAGAGACAGGGGAAAAAGCCGGTTGCGGAACAGACATTTTGGATTTATTTTTCAGTCCTACCATCTTCTGCCCGAGTTGAACGTCCTGGAGAACGTGATGTTACCGGCGATGATAAAAGGCGGAGAATCGGCCGCGGGCATCAGGTCCCGGGCTGCGGGGCTCCTGGAGACCGTCGGTATGGACGGCCGCCTGAAACACAGGCCGGGCCAGCTTTCAGGCGGAGAGGCCCAGAGAACGGCCATAGCAAGGGCGCTGGTGAATTCACCCGACATACTCTTTTGCGACGAGCCTGCCGGCAGCCTGGATTCGGAGATGAGAGAGGGGATATATCTCCTCATTCGTGATATAAGCGAAAAGAATGGTATGAGCGTTGTCGTGGTTTCGCATCAGGCGCCTGACAGAGGTTTTTTTCACAGCGAATACGCGATGAAGGACGGCGTTTTAGGAAGAATGACAAATGACACATCCGAAGGGAGCCGCGAAACGAAAGCACAAATGGCAAAAGGGTTCCGGATGACGGATGACAGGGTTCAAACGGCGGAAGAGATCCAATATTTAAAGGGCTGAGATTTTGATGCCTGACGGCCGGGATGCGTGATACGAAAAAGAAGGGACAATAAATGCAGCTCAAGGTTTTTCTGAACGGAGAATTTGTCAACGGCAAAGATGCCGCGATATCTGTTTTTGACCACGGCGTCCTTTATGGTGACGGTGTTTTTGAGGGGATAAGGTCGTATAAGAGGAGGGTATTCCGCCTCAAGGACCACCTGGACCGTTTGTACAGCGGCGCTCGGGCCATAAGGCTCAGGATACCCATGACAAAAGAATCCTTTCAGGAGAAGATCATCGAGACGCTCAGGGTGAACGGGCTGGATAACGCGTACGTCCGCGCGGTCGTGACCAGGGGCATCGGTGACCTCGGACTGGATCCGCGCAAATGCAAGGCTCCGACCGTGTTCATAATTACGGACAAAATAGACCTGTATCCTGAAGTTTTTTATGAAAGCGGATTGTCCATAGCCATAGCGAAAACGAGGCGGAATCCCGCCTGTTCGTTAAATCCGCGGATAAAGTCGCTGAATTATCTAAACAACATCCTGGGCAAGATAGATGCCATAGACGCCGGAACCGAAGAGGCGATCATGCTTTCCATTGAAGGGTATGTCACCGAATGTACCGGGGACAATATTTTTATTGTCAGGGATGGAAAACTGATGACCCCGCCCTGCGATCTTGGTTCGCTTGAGGGGATAACTCAGAAAGCGGTCATTGAGCTGGCTTTGAAGAGGGATATCAGCACTGAGTATAAGGAGATGCTGCCCGAGGAACTGTGTCAGGCCGAAGAGTGTTTTCTTACCGGCACAGCGGCGGAAGTCATACCGGTGGTAAAAATAGACGAAAAGGCCATAGGCACGGGTAAACCCGGCCGGATCACAAAACAGCTGCGGCGGGATTTCGGGAAACTTACGGAAACGGATGGGGTCGAATACTGATCATGAAATGCGATATCTGCGGGGTACGGGAGGCTACGGTTCACCTGACCGAAGTCGTTAATGACAAGGTTACGAAACTTCATCTTTGCGAACAATGCGCAAAGGCAAAGAGCGAAGAGATGCAGTCGCATTTCGGGTTGACGGACCTTCTGTCCGGCCTGATGGATTTCGGGACTTCCGTACCGGAGGGGCGGATAAAGAAGGAAGTTAAGGTGAAATGCCCCGTTTGCGGCATGACATACTATGATTTTCAGAGGACAGGCAGGCTCGGATGCGGCAGATGTTATGCGACGTTCGCGAAGAACATGAGTGAGCTGCTCAGAAAGATCCACGGTTCGGACAGACACGTGGGGAAGATGCCTTTCAAAGGCAAAGAGGTGCTGAAGGAGCAGCAGGATATTCAGCGCCTGAAAAACGAGTTGAACGAGCTTGTCCGGGCGGAAGAGTTTGAAAAGGCGGCTCTATTGAGGGACAGGATAAAGGACCTGGAGAAGAAACTGAAATAACAGAGATGACGGCCATGAAATTGAATGACCTTGTGCGCAGGAAAAGTGAGTGGCTTAAGGGGGAAGGCCCCAAGTCGAACATCGCGATGTCCACCCGCGTCCGGATCGCCAGGAACGTCGAAGAGCACCTGTATTTTAACCGCGCCAATGACAGCCAGCGTGAGGAAGTGCTTAATACGGCCGTTTCTGCGATAAGAAAAAGCGGGTTTTTCGCGAAAGCCCTTTTTCTCAGGATCAGGGATGTTTCAGATCTGGACAGGAAGTTCTTGGTGGAGCGGCATTTGATGAGCCGGGAACATATGCAGGAGGCCGCGCATAAGGGGCTTGTCGTGGAAGAAAAAGAAGTGGTGAGCGCGATGCTGAATGAGGAGGACCATATAAGGCTCCAGGTCCTCCAGTCCGGGTTCAATGTAATGGAAGCCTGGAGGATAGTGGATGATATCGATACCGAACTTGGGCAGTATCTTTCATTCGATTATTCCAACAAGTTCGGGTACCTTACCTCCTGCCCGACGAATACAGGTACCGGTCTCAGGGCGTCGGTTATGCTGCATCTGTCGGCCCTGGTGATGAGCGGCCAGATAGAGAGTGTTTTTGACGCGATCTCGAAACTGGGATTAACCATGCGGGGTTTTTATGGAGAGGGCACGGAAGCATTGGGCGATTTTTTCCAGATCTCCAACCAGGTCGCCCTGGGGCATTCTGAGATGGGGATACTTGATAACCTGGAAAGGATCATAAACAAGATCATATCCAGGGAGGAAGCCACAAGGGAAAACCTTATCAGCAGAAGGAAGCAGGAAATAACCGACAGGATATACCGTTCTTACGGGACGTTGAAGGGTGCAAGGATAATAACGTCGAACGAGACGATCAAACTGTTATCCGCGGTCCGCCTTGGAGTGGATCTCGGCCTGATAAAGGATATGGATACGGTCAGGATCAATGAGGTGCTGCTTTTTACGCAGCCGGCGCATTTGCAGAAGATAAACGGCAAAGAGATCGGGCCTTATGAGCGTGACATAAAACGGGCCGATTTTATCCGCCAGAAACTGTAAATGTGAAGTTATTTTATAAGTGTTTAAATATTTAAATAAAGGGAGGAATAAGCGATGCCGGCATTCAATAGATTCACGGAACGGGCAAGAAAAGTGATCCTTTTGGCAAAAGAAGAGGCGAAGCGGTTTGATCATAATTATATCGGGACCGAACATATATTGCTCGGGCTGGTCAAAGAAGCGGAAGGCGTGGCAGCGGCAGTGCTGACCAGCCTGGGGCTGGATTCCGATAATATACGCCTTGAGGTGGAAAAACTCGTTCAACCGGGGCCTGGCAAGGCAACGGGTAAGCTGACCGGGAATGACATTCCTTTCACCCCAAGAGCCAAAAAAGTCATCGAGCTTGCCATGGACGAGGCGCGTAACCTCGGCCATAATTATATCGGCACCGAGCATATTCTGCTGGGGCTTATCCGTGAGGGAGACGGCGTGGCGAGCCAGGTGCTGGTAAATATGGGGCTGGACCTGAAAAGTGTGCGGGATGAAGTATTGAATCTTCTGGGGTCGTCCGTTCCCGGCTATACTATCGGGGGGGAGGCCAAGCGCAAAAAAACAAAAAGCAAGACTCCGGCGCTGGACTCATTTTCAAGGAATCTTACCGAGATGGCCGGACAGGATGAACTTGATCCCGTGATAGGGAGGGGAAAAGAGATCCAGCGCGTGATCCAGATCCTCAGCCGCAGGAAAAAGAACAACCCTGTTCTCATCGGTGAAGCGGGTGTGGGAAAGACCGCTATTGTCGAGGGGTTGGCGCAAAAGATCGTATCGGGAAATATCCCGGAGACACTCAAAGGGAAGAGGCTGTTGATACTGGACCTGGCTATGATGATCGCCGGGACAAAATACAGGGGACAGTTCGAGGAACGCATAAAGGCCGTTATGAGAGAGATAAAAGATACCCCGGAAGTCATCGTTTTTATCGATGAGATACATACACTGGTAGGCGCCGGCGGCGCGGAAGGGGCCATAGACGCTTCCAACATCCTGAAGCCTTCCCTGCAGCGCGGGGACATCCAGTGTATAGGCGCCACTACACTGGATGAGTACCGTAAGAACATAGAGAAGGACCCTGCTCTGGAAAGGCGGTTTCAGCCCATAACAGTTGATCCGCCCAGCGTCGAAGAGACCATTGAAATATTGAAAGGGTTAAGGGATAAATATGAAGCCCACCACAAGGTAAAGTTCTCGGACAAGGCCCTGGAAGCCGCGGCAAAACTGTCAGACCGGTATATCAGCGGACGGTTCCTGCCGGACAAGGCGATTGACCTGATAGACGAGGCAGGATCAAAATCCAAGCTGGCCACCATGGTGATGCCGAAAGAGGTGAAGGGGATCGAGGGAAAGATAGAGGAGTTCAGGCGTGAAAAAGAGGCTGCCGTTAAGAACCAGGATTTCGAAAAAGCCGCCCGGTTCAGGGATTCGGAACGGACGACGAGGCAGGAACTGGAAAAGAAACTGAAGCAGTGGAAAAGCAGGCAGAGTCAGCAGGCGGTCGTGGTTTCCGATGAGGACATTGCCACCATAGTTTCCGACTGGACGGGGATCCCGCTTATAAGAGTGGAAGAAAAAGAATCGGAGAAATACCTCAAACTTGAGGAGGGCCTTAAAAAGCGGGTTGTGGGGCAGGATGAGGCGATATCCGCGATCGCGCATGCGGTCCGCAGGTCACGTGCCGGGATAAAGGACCCGAATCGGCCGATAGGAACGTTTATATTCATGGGGCCGACCGGTGTGGGCAAGACCTTACTTGGGCAGAAGCTCGCGGAGATCATGTTCGGTAATGAGGATGCGATCATCCAGCTCGACATGTCGGAATATATGGAGAAGTTCAATGTTTCCAGGCTGGTCGGCGCTCCTCCCGGGTATGTCGGTTATGAAGAGGGCGGTCAGCTGACCGAAAGGGTCAGGAGAAGGCCTTATGCGGTGGTGCTTCTGGACGAGATAGAGAAGGCCCATCCCGATGTTTTCAATATTCTTCTGCAGCTGCTCGATGAGGGCCGCCTTACGGATTCATACGGGAGAAAGGTAAGTTTTAAAAACACCATACTCATTATGACGTCGAATATCGGGGCTGATCTGCTGAGGAAGACGGGCGCTATCGGGTTCAAGACCCCGAAGGAAGAAGAGACGTACCAGGACATGAAGACGCGTCTGCTGGAAGAGGTCAAAAAAACGTTCAAACTGGAGTTTCTCAACAGGGTGGACGATGTCATCGTCTTCAGGAGTCTGAGCAGGGATGACCTGAAACAGATCGTAGAGATAGAGCTCAAGGATGTCCAGGAGAGGCTTAAAGAAAAAAATATCGAGATAGTAATTGAGGATTCGGCAAAGGATTTTCTTATCGATAAAGGATTCGATAAGGTCTTTGGAGCTCGCCCGCTCAAAAGGACCATACAGCGGTATCTGGAAAATCCGCTGGCCGAGGAGATACTGGCCGGCTCATTTAAAGAAGGGGTTAAGGTGAGGGTAACGCGGCCCAATGGCGGAACTGGTTTGAAGTTTATGAAGTCTTCGAGCGAGTCCGTGGCAGAGCGGAATTGAGATGAGAGGGATTATCTATTCGCACAGAAAGGTGCGGCTCTTGTCCATGGCACTGGGGCTGACTGTCCTGTGTTTTTTCAGTTTTCAGCGGTCGCACTGGGTGAAACAGCTCGCGGAGGATAAACTCGAGGAGTTCATGGGCTATAAGTTGACCGCGCGGATAGGAGAGGTCAACGGCGGCATATTCCGGGATATGATACTCCAGGACGTGGCGTTCTTCTCCAGCCGGAGCGCAAAAGGAGAAGTTTTTCGTCTGGAAAGGATAGAGATCTCATACCGCATATGGGAGTTTATCATAGAGGAACTGGGCCTGGAATTCAGCAAAAGACGTTCGCTGGAATCCCTGGGTATGTATTTCAGCAGCGAGAACCCTATTGTGCGGGGATTTCTCAAGCTGTACAGGTATCCGGAAAGGATCGAGCTTTTTGGGCGTATAACACCGGTACTGTTCGAAGAGGAAGGGGAAAGAAGCGTGCGCGGGATTTTTCTTAAACGCAAAAGCGGCGAGTACGATTGTGACCTTCTATGGGACGGGGAAATAAAGGTTACAGGCATGCTGGATCCTTCCGGCCGCGCGATAGACCTCGGTTTCGTCCCGTTGTCATCGAGGAAGGGGACGGGGAAGATCTCCGGATCCGTAAATGAAGCCGGCTCTCTCCGGGTCTATTCCCGCCTTGATAAGGTAAGTATCTTCGGGACGGAGGTCATTGCGGACCTGTGGATATCGTATAAGGATTCCGGCGTACCGGTATTCTCGGTGGAAGCTGAGAATCTGGTCGTTAATAAGCAGCCGTTCTGGGATTTTACCGCCGAAGGGAAATTTTTCCCTCGAGAGAAAAAGGTTTTTTTTGATAAAGTCAGATGGGGAGAAGCCATTGTGCTGACGGGAAACGCGGGCACATACGCTCCTTATCCGGTGAGTCTGCAGCTGTCGGTCAGGGACATGGAACTGAAAGAACTGGCCGAAATACTGGGGAATACGGGAGCGCCTGTTTCCGGTATGGCCGAGATGAAAATAGATATAGAGGGCCCCATAAGAACGGCCGCGGTGAAGGGGAGGCTTTACATAGGGGAAGGGGTGCTGGACAATATGGAGTTCCGTTCCATGTTCGCGACATTGGAAGGGAAATTACCTGTGGTCAGAATAGCCGATTCCCGGGTTGTAAAGGATGGCGGCCAGATTATCGTGAGCGGGGAGATGGATTTCGGCAAACTACGGGAAGGCAAGGCGTTTGACGGCCTGGTATTTGAGACTGACAACAGGGTCGCGGTCTGGGAGGACTGGCAGATATCAAAGGAAGAGAAGTTCCACGTTGTGGAGGCTAGGAAAGACAGGGTGACCCTGAGCACGTCTATCGAAGATGACGGTTTGCAGGAAGGACCGGGCACGGAATATCTCGGGCAGAAAGGGGTGGGATTCAAATATGAATTTGACGCCAGCAGCAGCATAAAGCTTAATTTTGAGGAAGAGGATGATTTTTTCGGGTTGGAGCACAAGATACAATTTTGAGGCGCCATGAAGTTAAAATTGTTTGAGACATTTATAAAGACAGTAGCTGCCCGGGCAAGGGACAGGGTCGTAGAAATTGTTGTTTATATCGGCGGACTTGTAATACTTCTTGCCCAGTCGGTCTTCTGGATATTCGCGGCGCGGCCCCGGAAACAGCAGATACTGGAACAGATGAACAAGATCGGTGTCGCGAGCTTTCCGATCGTGTTCCTGATAAGCCTTTTTACGGGTATGGTTCTGGCGCTGCAGAGCGCCTATCAGATGCAGAAACTATCGGCCGAGATGTACATTGCCTCGCTTGTCGCGCTTTCCATTACGCGTGAGTTGGGGCCGGTACTGACCGCTTTGATCGTTGCCGGCCGGTGCGGCGCCGCGATAACCGCGGAACTCGGGACCATGAGGGTTACGGAGCAGATAGAGGCCCTGGAGACCCTGTCCGCCAACCCTGTACACTACCTGATCGTGCCCAGGTTTATCGCACTGCTTGTTATGGTGCCGCTTTTAACGATTTGTTCGGACTTTTTCGGAATAGTCGGGGGATACCTTATTGGCGTGGGCAAGCTGAACATAACCCATGCGATGTACATGAAAATGACCTATGATCCTCTTGCTGTCAAAGATGTTGTGACGGGACTGGTCAAAAGCGTATCTTTCGCGGTAATTATTTGCATAATAGCCTCTTTTGAAGGCATGAACTCGGCCGGCGGCGCCGAAGGGGTCGGCAGGGCAACGACATCCAGTGTTGTTAAAAGTTTTATATTGATCATAGCCGCTGACTGTTTTTTTACGGCGCTTTTTTATTTTATTCTGGCGAAATAATATGGGGCTGACCCCCCATGTAACTTATTTATGATAGAGCTTAAGCATATATACAAATCGTTCGAAGGGCATAAGGTCATTGAGGACCTTAACCTGACGGTCAATACCGGTGAGTCGATGGTGATAATCGGCAGGTCGGGATGCGGGAAGAGCGTTACGTTGAAACACATCATAGGGTTGATGAGGCCGGATTCCGGCAGCGTGATAATCGATGGCACGGATATTACCGGCATCGCCGGCAAGGACCTCAACAAGGTGCGCATGGATTTCGGTATGCTTTTCCAGGGCGCGGCGCTTTTTGATTCATTGAGCGTGCTTGAAAACGTGGGGTTCCAGCTTTTTGAATATACGGATATGCCGCTCCGGAACATAAAACGGCGTGTGGCCGAATGCCTCCAGAGGGTCGGGCTGAAAGATATAGAGAACGCGAAACCCGCGGAGCTTTCAGGCGGCATGAAAAAGAGAGTGGGTCTTGCCAGGGCGATATGCATGTTTCCCAGGATCATCCTGTTCGACGAACCGACGACAGGCGTTGACCCTATAATGGGGGATATTATAAACGAGCTTATACGCCATCTGCATGATACGCTTAAGACCACTTCCATAACGGTAACACACGATATGAAAAGCGCCTATAAGATCGCCGACCGGATCGCCATGTTGTATGATAAACGCATAGTCGAAATAGGGACCCCGGATGAGATACGGAATTCCCGGAACGATATCGTAAGGCAGTTCATAAGCGGCAGCGCGGAAGGGCCGATAACCAAGGAATGACAAAAGAGGCTGCAGGCCATATGAGAGGAAGAAAGCCCGGGTCCAATTGAAGACTGGAGCCTAAAACAAGGAGCAGGGAACATGTTTAGAAACCAAAAGCTCGAATTAAAAGTCGGATTGTTCATGGGAATGGCTATTTTTTTGATGTTTTTGATCGTTTTTTCCATAAGTGATTTTTACCTGCTCAAGAAGGGATACGGGGTCAAGGTGGTATTCGATTATGTTAACGGCATAGGTGTGGATGCTCCGGTCAGACTGGCCGGCGTTCATGTCGGCGAGGTCAAGGATATTGAGCTCTATTACGACGACAATGCCGGCAGGACCCGTGTCAAGCTGGATATATGGGTCAGTGAGAATGCCCGGATCGAGGAGGATGCTGTCGCCAGGATCAATACCCTCGGGCTGCTGGGGGAGCAGTACCTCGAGGTGTCTCCCGGCACGGCAAAGCGTTTTCTCAAGCCCGGAGATATGATCGTCGGAAGGACCCCCGTGAATATCGGACGGCAGATGGAAGAGATGAGCGAGCTCGTTGAGTCCTTCGCGGGGGTGATGCAGCACGTTGAAAGAGGAGAAGGCACCCTGGGAAGACTTCTTGTCGATGAGACACTGTACAATGACCTGAGTACGATTTTCGGCAGATTAAGCAAAGGAGAGGGGACGATAGGGAAACTCCTCGTGGAGGAAAAGGTCTATGACGACCTGGAGGGTTTTGTAAGTGATATCAAGGCGCATCCATGGAAGCTTTTGCGCAAAACTTCGGGCGACAAGAGGAAGTCCAGAAAAAAGTAAGAAGAGAAAAAAAGGGAACGGAAATATAAAGCTGTATCATTAGCAATACCAGTTCCGATGCGGGATCGGAACTACACACGGATAAGTTACACCCCCGCGGTGCAACTGGATTGCCCCCGGGGGTGTAACTTCAGTGTATACCGCCTGAGGGTTAGCGCCTGGCAGGAAAAATTTTTGCGGATTTTATATAATTAACTAATGGAAAGGAAGTGACGGGTATGACGATAAAACTTATAAGGGTCTTTTTTCTGTTCCTGAGCGTGATCTGCGGATATTATCTGGGGGCCCTATTGACGAATTTTTCCCAAGGCGGGCCAATAGCCGGCGCTGGCGCCGGGGTTATAAGCGGGTTGTTACTGATCTTTCTGGAAATAAAATTGAAACACGTATCTCTGCGGAATTTGTCGGCAGCCGCGTTCGGGCTCGTTTTCGGTTTTTTTATGGCGTGGATGGTCACTTTGATATTAAAACTGATCCCCATGAACGAAGTGTTCTATTCCGCTTTGCAGATCGCGTTCACTCTTGTCTTCTGTTATCTCGGCATGGTCATATCCATAAAAGGAAAGGATGAGTTCAACCTTGTAATACCGTATGTGAGGTTTTCGCGGGAGGACCGGAGAGAGCAGCTGTTTTTGCTGGATACCAGCGTGATCATAGACGGCAGGGTCGCCGCTATATGTGAGACGGGTTTTCTGGAAGGCAAACTCGTGATCCCCCGGTTCGTTTTGCAGGAGCTGCAGCAGATCGCGGACAGCCCCGACAGCATGAGACGCAACAGGGGGCGCAGAGGCCTGGACATGCTGGACAGGATCAAGAAAATCCGGGGGATGGAAGTGATAATACACGATGAAGGGCTTCCCGACATCAAGGAAGTGGACGCCAAGCTTGTCCGGCTGGCGAAGATCCTTGACTGCCATGTGCTGACCAATGATTTCAATCTTAACAAGGTTGCCAAGCTCGAGGGGATCCGGGTCCTGAATATCAATGACCTGTCGAATGCCTTGCGCCCGGTGGTTTTTCCGGGAGAGCAGATGAATGTTTACATAAAAAAAGAAGGCAAGGAAAGGAACCAGGGTGTTGCCTTTATGGACGACGGGACCATGATCGTCGTGGATAATGCCAGGAGACTTATAGGAAAAAACGTGGATATCTCCGTCACGAGCGTGTTGCAGACATCGGCCGGCAAGATGATATTCGCCGGTTTGATGGAAGGAGCCGACCAGAAACGGCAGAGTAATTCGCACAGACGGCAGGAACCCCGTCCGAGGAACAAGTAGAGAACAGGTCATGAAGATAGGTATGGGGTACGACATACACAGGCTGGGTGAGGGGCGGCAGATGGTCCTGGGCGGGGTCAATATACCTTATCCTAAAGGGCCGGAGGGGCATTCTGACGGAGATGTGCTTCTTCACGCCGTTTGTGACGCGATCCTGGGCGCTCTGGGCAAAGGGGATATCGGCATGAGATTCCCTGATACGGATCCCGGATACAAGGATATTTCCAGCAGGGAACTTTTGCGGGACGTTGTCCGTCTCATGCATAACGAAGGGTTCGGGGTCCATAATCTGGATTGTGTGGTTATCGCGGAGGAGCCGAAGATAGGCCCTTATCGTGAAAAGATGATCCGCGTTATCAGCGATGTCCTCAAGGTTCGCGGGGATACCGTGAATATAAAGGGTAAAACAGCTGAGAAACTTGATGTTATCGGAGAAGGCAGAGCCGTGGCAGCTTATGCCGTAGTGCTGCTGGAGGAGGGATGATGTTACTGCTGGAAGTAGTTCTTATTTTTGCCGCTGCGGTATTGATCTACTATATTCTCGTGCGGATATTTTTCATTGATGCGGTAAAAGCGGCCATGGAACGGGACCCCGCAGCGGCAAATTACGCTGAGATTATTTTTACCTATTCGGGGTTGCATGCTCTGGTGTTTTACAGGTCGGCACAGATGCTCAGAAAAATATACATTCCGCTGTTACCGCGGGTTTTATCCCAGCTGGGCAGGTGGGTAACCGGCATCGAGATCCATCCCGGCGCCCGGATCGGCAGAGGCTTTTTTATTGACCACGGGATGGGGGTCGTTATCGGCGAAACGGCCATTATCGGTGATAACGTGACGCTGTTTCAGGGTGTGACTCTCGGCGGGACAGGGAAGGAAAAAGGCAAACGGCATCCTACACTGGGCAGTAACGTTGTAGTGGGTGCCGGGGCAAAGATACTCGGGGACATCACTGTGGGGAATAATGTGATGGTGGGCGCTAACGCCGTTGTTTTGCGCGACGTTCCGGACTCTTCGACCGTAGTAGGCGTCCCCGGCCGCGTGGCCAGGACACGCGGCCGCCGCATACCGGGCGGCATTAACCTTGACCATACCTCGTTGCCGGATCCCCTTCAGCAGGCTCTGGAAAGATTGCAGCACGAGATAGACCATATCGAGGGGGAGATCGGGGAGTATCACGAAGGGAAAAGATGATAACCTTATACAATACCCTGACAAGGCGCAAAGAAGAATTCAGGCCGATGGAAAAGAACAAGGTCAGGATGTATGTCTGCGGGCCCACCGTTTATGACGTTCCGCATATAGGGCACGGTCGAAGCGCATACATCTTTGATGTCATACGAAGGTACTTTGAGTATGCCGGGTTTGATGTATGTTTCGTGAGAAATGTGACGGATATCGACGACAAGATCATCAGGAAGGCCACTGAGGAACTGCAGAGCCTCGGTGAAGATGTGTCTTCAGACCGGCTGAAGGAAAGAACGGCCGAGGTCGCGATGCGTTACCTCGACGCATACCGGCGGGAAATGGGCTCACTCGGCGTGCGTCCGCCTACAATCGAACCAAAAGCCACTGAAAACATATCTCAGATGATAGAGTTCATAGAGACGCTGATAGACAAAGGGTACGGCTACGTCCGCGGGAAGAACGTTTATTTCAGCGTGGAAAAGTTCGACGCATACGGGAAACTGTCCAATCAGGATAAAGGGCAGATGATGCACGGCGTCCGTATCGAACCCGATAAAAAAAAACGGCATCCCCTGGATTTCGCTTTGTGGAAAGAGGCCAAACCTTATGAACCTTGCTGGAGGAGCCCGTGGGGGGAGGGACGGCCCGGATGGCATATCGAATGTTCCGTTATGAGTACTCGTATCCTCGGCGCGCAGTTTGACATCCACGGGGGCGGGCTTGACCTTATTTTTCCCCACCATGAGAACGAGATCGCCCAGGCAGAGGCGGCTACGGATAAACCATTCGCCAATTACTGGATACATAACGGCCTGTTGAGCGTGGGCGGTGAGAAGATGTCCAAATCCCTGGGCAACTATGTCACGATCGCTGATTTCATGAAAAAATACGGGGATCCGGACCTGTTGAAGATAGCGTTCCTGAAAAGCCATTACCGCAGCCCCATGGATTACAGCGATGAAAAAATAGCTGATGCCGGGCGTTCCAGGGAACGTATCATGATCTTTTCCGATAAAGTGGACAGGATGCCGCGGGAGAGTTCATCCGGCGCCGGCGTTCCGGCGGAAGCGCGGGAGGCGATGGACAGGGCGCGGGAGAAATTCGAAAAAGCAATGGATGACGATTTTAACACCCCTCTAGCGCTATCCGTCATATTTGAGGCTGTTAAGACCGGGAACGATTACCTGTCCGACGGCAGTATCCCCCTGGCAGGTAAGGCGCGTATGGCCGGGGCCGTTAGAAATTACGTCTGGAAATTCGCGAATGTTCTCGGCCTGTCCTTGAGTCCTGTCAGGGTTGAAGGAGAACAGGCGCGGGAGATAGAACGGCTGATCGGCATGAGGGAGGACGCCCGGGCAAAGAAGGATTATGCCGCCGCGGACGGGATACGGAAGGAACTTATGGCCAGGGGTGTGGTTGTGGAGGATACTCCGGAGGGTCCTGTATGGAGGAAAAGCTGAAGACGGGTATTTTTGTAACGTTCGAGGGGCCTGAAGGAAGCGGGAAAAGCACGCACTCCCGCCGTTTAGTTGAGGATCTTTTATCTGACGGATATGACGCCGTGCGGACGGCTGAACCCGGCGGCACGGCGCTCGGCCGCAGGATACGGGACATACTCCTGGAAAAAGATGACATCCGGCTTGATGAAAAGGCGGAACTTTTTCTTTTTGAGGCTGACAGGGCCCAGCATGTGGAGGAATTTATATGCCCGGCCCTCGAGGCGCGAAAAATAGTCATATGCGACCGTTTTAATACAGCCACGCTCGCTTATCAGGGATACGGTCTTGGCATGGCGATGGACCTTATAGAGACTTTGGACACCGCCTCTACCGGCGGTCTTTGCCCGGATCTTACGATCTTGCTGGATATGGATGTTGGGACAGGACTGGCAAGGGCCCGGGCGGAACGTCCGGCTGACCGGATGGAGAGACGAAGCAGAGAGTTCCATGAAAAAGTCCGTCAGGGGTACCTGGCTCTTGCGGAAAGATCCCCGGACAGGATCAAGGCCATAAAGGTCATGGAGGACATGGACAGGACATACGATCTTGTAAAGGAAGAAGTATATGGTCTTATTGAGCGACATAAAGGGGCAGAATAACGCGGTCCGGTACCTTTCCGGCAGCCTGTGTTCCGGGAGGATAGCCGGCAGTTATCTTTTCTCCGGCCCGGAGGGAGTAGGCCGCGCCCTTTGCGCCAGAGCCTTTGTCCTGGCGCTTGTTTGTCCGGAAAGGGCTACAGGGGAGGCGGAAGCCTGCCTCCGGTGCCTGGCCTGCCGCAGGGTCAGCGCTCTTGAACATCCGGACATCAGATGGATAAAACCGGAAAAGAACAGGGCGATAAAGATAGATGAGATACGGAGGATCAGAGATGTATTGAGCCTGAAACCTTACGAGGCGCCGGTCAGCGTATGCGTTATAGAGGACGCCCATATGATGACGATCGAAGCGTCCAATGCCCTTTTAAAGGTGCTGGAAGAGCCTCCGGGCCGATCTTTGCTGATCCTTATTACCGACAGGAAGGAGCTGTTGCTGCCGACTGTGGTTTCCAGGTGCACGGAAGTCGGGTTCCGTTTTCTGCCGGTGTCCGAGGTCAGGGACATCATCCTGAGAGAGGCGGCGGATGTCAGCGAAGAGACCGCTGAATTCCTCGCCTATTTTTCTCAAGGGTCCCCGGGCAGGGCTCTGGCAATGATCGAGGATGGTCTTGAGGAACGGAAGAAGGAGCTTATCGCTCTGGTCGAGGGCATTATTAAAGAGAAGAACCCGTCCTGTTGTAACTGGAATAAGGAAAACAAAGACCGTCTTCTTGAAGACATAGAAATGCTGATCATGTTTTTTCGCGATACAGCGATGGGAAAAGAAGGGCTGAAAGATATGATCCTGGATAAGGGCATAGCGGGCACGGATATGTACCGGTTTTTTGAAAAATATTCGATAGACAAAATACACAGCGTGATCGAGCGTCTTATAAGGATGAAACTTGCCATGGAAGGCAATGCCAATCCGAAACTTGTTGCCCAGGCCCTTCCGGGTATATTATAGGGGTCAGGTCTACACATTTACATAAATGTAAATGTGTAGACCTGACCCCTATACCCGTGACCCCTCTGAGGACATCTGAGGAGATAAACAATGCATGAAGTAATTCAGGTACAGTTGAGAACAGTGGGGGAAATAAAATATTTTCTTACCAATGGTCTGAAGCTTGATATCGGAGGCAAGATCATAGTTGAAGCCGACCGGGGTCTTGACTACGGAGAGATAGCCGCTCCGGCCGAAAGATCGACTAAGATAGGCTTCGCGGAGAAGCCTTTGCGCAAAATAATCCGGAAGGCCAACCCGTGGGACGAGAAGCAGATCGTCAGGAACAGGGCCAAGACGAAGGATCTGATGAACGTTTGCGGAAAGAAGGTCCAGGAGCACAAATTGCCCATGAAACTCGTGGACGCGGAATATTCCTTCGACAGATCGAAGATCATCTTTTATTTTACTTCCGAAAGCCGCGTGGATTTCCGCAGCTTGGTAAGGGACCTGGCTGGTATTTTCCGCGTGCGTATCGAGCTGAGGCAGATAGGGGTGAGGGATGAAGCAAGGATGCTCGGCGGCCGTGGCCCGTGCGGAAGAGAGCTTTGCTGTATGTCTTTTCTGAAGGACTTTATTCCCGTTACCGTAAAAATGGCGAAGGTCCAGAACCTTCCGCTTAATCCTTCGAAGATATCAGGTCTTTGCGGCAGGCTTATGTGCTGCCTGGGATACGAGTACAAGAGCTACAGGGAAGGTTTGAAAGGTCTGCCAAAGGTAGGCAAAGAGATCAATATCGATAAGGTTAAAGGAAAGGTCATAGGGGTTAATCCGCTGAAAGGGACCGTTACCGTAACTCAGGGGGAAGGAAAGGTCAGGGATATAAAGATCGATGAGATAAAGGAGGTAAAGAAATAGGCGATGGAGATGGAAAGGAAAAAATTTTATATTACTACGCCTATATATTACGTAAATGCCGAGCCGCACATCGGGCATGCTTACACGCAGATCGCCGTTGATGCCATTGCGAGGTACCACAAGATGCTGGGTGATGAGGTGTTCTTTCTTACGGGGACGGATGAACACGGCGAAAAGGTTGAGGAAGCGAGTTTGAAGGCAGGCCTGGAAAAGGGCAGGGAAAAGGAGTTCGTTGACGGGATAGTCGTCAATTTTAAGAAAGTCTGGGATGCCCTGGATATAAAATACGATTATTTTATCCGGACGACCGATAAAGACCATAAAGAAGTGGTTCGGGAGTTCCTGAATGAGATGAAAAAAAAAGGTGACATCTATCAGGGGGAATACAACGGCTGGTTCTGTACTCCGTGTGAGACCTTCTGGGCAGACGCACAGATATCCGGCGGCGTATGTCCGGATTGCAGGCGGCCGGTGGAGCGGATCAGGGAAAAGAATTATTTTTTCCGTATGGGTAAATATCAAAAATGGCTCGTTGAATATATTAACGACAATCCGCGGTTCATAATGCCTGAATACAGAAAAAACGAAGTCCTCGGATTTTTGAGGGAGGAATTGAACGACCTGTGCATATCACGCCCTAAAAAGAGGATGTCATGGGGGGTTGAACTCCCCTTTGACAGCAATTATGTTGTCTATGTCTGGTTCGATGCCCTCCTCAACTATGTGTCGGGACTAAAGGCCCGGCGAAAATTCGAGAGATTCTGGCCCGCTGATTTCCATGTGATCGCGAAGGACATACTCAGGCATCATGCCGTGTACTGGCCTATAATGCTTAAAAGTATGGGCATGTCTTTGCCGGGGACGATATTCGCTCACGGATGGTGGAAGTTAGGGGAAGAAAAGATGTCCAAATCCAGAGGCAATATCGTCAGTCCGCTAAGATTGATAGAAAAATACGGGGTAGATCCCGTCCGTTATTTTGTGCTGAAGGCCGTGCGTTTGGGGCTGGACGGCGCTTTCAGCGAGGATGCGCTGGCAGGCATGTATAATACGGATCTTGCCAATGACCTGGGAAACCTTTTGAACAGGACGCTCACCATGGTGGAGAAATATTTTGGCGGGTTATCTCCGCAGGTTCCCGACAGCGCCGGAGACGAAGAGCAACAAAAGCGCAGCGGCCGGATAAGAGATGCTGTCCGCGCCCTTTTTCCGGCTATAAAAGAACGCCTGCTGAGTCCCGGACTTTTATTGAAGGAAACGCTGGAAGAGATAATGAGCGTTGTCGGAAAGGCGAATAAATACATCGAGGAATCGGCGCCCTGGAAATACGCGAAACAGGGAAATACTGAAGCGATAGAATTTATTATCGCGGATCTGCTGGAGGTCCTGAGGGCGGCCGCAATAGGCCTTCTTCCCTTCATGCCGCGGACAGCCCGAACAATGTGGAACCAGCTCGGCCTGGAAGGCGATATTGAAGATAAATTGGATGAGGGAGAACTCAGCGGGTTAAAGGACCCCTCGGGCTGGAGAAGGTTCCCTTCCGGCACCAGAGTCGCCAAAGGTGAACCGTTGTTCCCGCGGATATAGGATAGGGGTCAGGTCTACACATTTACATTTTTATATTCAAATTCACTGGTGTCTCGTTGTTTTTGAATCTGTTTTTGTAATCAGTTTAAACACAACAGGTTATAGCAAAAATGACATTAATCGATTTGAAATTCAAAAGCCCTATGTAAAAATCAAAACCCGC
>QNCM01000014.1 GCA_003644505.1 Candidatus Makaraimicrobium thalassicum
ATAGCAAAAATGACATTAATCGATTTGAAATTCAAAAGCCCTATGTAAAAATCAAAACCCGCTAAAATTAAGGGTTACAGAACATCCATTTACTGATTTTGTCATCAACGAGACAGTAGTGATTCAAATTACTTACTTAAATGTAAATGTGTAGACCTGACCCCTCATTAAAATGTATCGCAAAAAGATAAGAAATGATCCGAACCTTACGGCCTTTCAGAAGAAAGTCCTGCTGGCGGCCCTGGATATCCCCAGGGGGGAAGCGCGGTCTTACTCCTGGGTAGCGGAAAGAACAGGTTCTTCCCGGGCCTGCCGGGCTGTAGGGCAGGCTCTGGCGCTTAACCCTTATGCGCCGCATGTTCCCTGCCACAGGGTGATCTTATCTGACGGCTCGCTCGGCGGTTACTCGGGAGGAACGGCTAAAAAACGGCGGTTGCTCAGAAAAGAAGGCATCGTATTAAAGAAGTAGGGTAATTATGCGGCTGGTAGACACTCATTGCCATCTGGATTTTCCGGAGTACAAAGATGACCTGGAACAGGTCATCGAACGCGCGGAGGCCGCGGGAGTCGTTCGTATGATCGTTCCCGGGACGGATATGGCGAGCAGCGGGAAAGCCATAGGCCTGGCGGGGAAATATCCCGCGGTATTCGCTGCGGTCGGTATACATCCGCATGGAGCCGATAAAACAGACGCGGTGGGAGTATCGCGTCTCAGAGACCTGGCCGCGGGGAATGATAAGGTCGTCGCCATAGGGGAGATAGGCCTGGATTATTTCAGGCGTTATTCAAAGATCGAAAATCAGAAACGCGTTTTTCGTAACTGCCTGCGGACCGCCAGGGACCTTGACCTGCCGGTGGTACTCCACAACCGTGATGCCGGGGTGGATTTTTTGCGTATTCTTAAGGAAGCGGCCCCGGGCGTAAGAGGCGTCGTTCATTGTTTTTCCGCGGATACCGGCCTTCTCAAGCAGCTCCTGCAGCTGGAGATGTATGTTTCCTTTACGGGGAACATAACGTTCGGGAATGCCGGGGACCTGCGGGACGCGATAAAGCGCGTTCCCCTGGAGCGGCTGCTTCTGGAAACGGATTCGCCGTTCATGGCGCCCGCGCCTTTGAGAAGAAAAAGGAACGAACCGGGATATGTCCGCCATCTTCTGGATGTCTATGCGGGCATATACGGACTGACGCCGGAGGATATCGCGAGGATCACCACACATAACGCGAATCAGCTTTTCCGTCTCGGGATAGAGGAAAAGCCCATGGTGGCCTATCCCATAAGGGATTCCTTGTACCTCAATATTACCAACAGATGCACCAACAGGTGCACGTTCTGCACCCGCGAATACTCCAGTTACGTGAAGGGGCATAATCTCAGGCTGGATATGGAGCCGACGACAGGGGAGATAATCGGCGCCATGGGGGATATATCAGGATACAGGGAAGTGGTCTTTTGCGGTTACGGTGAGCCTACGCTGCGCCTGGAGACAGTAAAGAAGGTCGCTTCTTTTGTGAAAGAAAAAGGCGGCAGGGTGCGTCTGGTGACCAATGGTGAGGGGAATCTTATTAGCGGCCGGCATATCGCCGGCGGGTTAAAAGGCCTTCTTGACCGCGTTTCGGTAAGTCTGAACGCGGCGGAGGCTGCGGGGTATGACCGCCTGTGCCGTCCGGTCTTCGGAGAGGCCGCTTACAGCGCTATCCTGGATTTTATCAGGGAGTGCAAGAGTGAGGGGATAGAGGTCGAAGTAACGTGTCTGGATATGGCGGGCCAGGACACCGTTTCCGGATGCCGCCGGATAGCGGAAGAACTCGGGGTCGCGTTCCGTCTTAGACGCATGAACGTGGTCGGATAATATAAGGGGGCTGACCCCGGGGAATGGCAATATGAGAAAGATATCCGACATTATAAGGCACAACAGGCTGTATGCCGTTCTTCTTGTTTTTATTATCGGCATAAACCTCGTTGCGTTCATGGGATGGATGGCCGAAAGGGCCGGGGAAAAAGCAGAAACGACTGTTACAGGGGTGCCCGTTCAGGATGAGTTAGCCGCCGGGCAGCAGGTCCGGCCGGCGGAAAGAACGCTCTTTGACAGCGAGGATGTAAATGCCCGGCGGGCAAAACTGGAAGGCCTCCTCAGGGAAAATCCGCTTTTGTCCATAGTTCTTGGCGTCCTTAACCTGATGGCGCTTTATGTGATATTCGTCGGCTTGATCCTGGATATGTATTTCCTCATACGCTGGCTGCGGAAAGAGCCGGTCAGGATACGGGTCGTGCGTCAGGAAAAGCCGCGCTGGAGTGTGGCCGATGTTGTGCGTGTGGCAATAATATTTGTAGCTTGCAGTTACATATTCGTTATTTTGCAGGGTTCTGTGACGGAAATTTTTCCCGTTCTTTCCAGCGGGAATTTCCGTATGGTCTTCAATACGGCCGTAATGAGCGTGGTAGGCATCAGCGTTATTCTATATTTTATCGTCAGGAAATACGGACATGGGATAAACGCCATAGGCCTTAGTTTTAGGGGGTTTTTCCGTAACCTGCGCTACGCGTTCGTCGGTTATGTCGCGTTGATCCCTATCCTCTTTGCTATAATGCTGGCGATTTTTTTTGTGACGAAATGGCTGGGATATCATCCTCCCGTGCAGTCCATTGTGACGGTCTTTATAGAAGAAAAGGAGACCTCTGTTCTATGGTTCTCCGCGTTGTTCGTGGCTGTTTTTGGACCGGTCGCAGAAGAGATATTTTTTCGCGGTTTCATGTATACAGCTGTCAGGAAAAGGTGGGGTGTGTTCCGGGCCATGGTCGGCACATCCGCGGTATTTTCCTGTCTGCACACTCATGTCGTGGGATTTTTCCCCATAATGGCGCTTGGGCTGTTACTGGCGTACCTTTACGAAAAGACAGGTTCGCTTGCCGCTTCGATATCGGTGCATATAATGCATAACGTCGGGATGGTTATCCTGGTCTTTCTTGTAAGGTGCATTGGAACGTAAATACGCTTAAGAAGAGGAGAAGGCATGCCGCAGGGAACTATCAGATGGAGAAACAACCGGGTCGAGCTTATCGACCAGAGGCTTCTTCCGGGAAAGACGCGTTACGTGGCGTGCACCACGGATAAAGATATCCGGGACGCGATAAAGATGATGAAGATCAGGGGCGCGCCGGCAATAGGTATAGCCGGCGCTTACGGTGCGTATCTTGGTGTCCGTAAGAGCCGTGCGGCGGGGTTCAGAAAGTTCAAGCTGGAACTGGAGGGGACAATAAAGCGCCTGGCCGCTTCGCGTCCTACGGCCCGAAATCTTTTCTGGGCGCTGGAAAGGGTAAATGCCCTGGTGGATGAAAATAAGGCGAGGCCCGTCAGAGAGCTGAAACGGTTGATCCTTGAGGCGGCGAACGCCATACTTGAAGAGGACGGGAAAATATGCCGTTCCATGGGACAGCATGGAAAGCGACTGATCGCCAAAGGGGCCAGGGTCCTGACCCATTGCAATGCCGGGGGTCTGGCAACCGGCGGATACGGCACGGCTCTTGGAGTGATCATGGCCGCCGGGAAAAAGATCCGCCGGGTTTACGTTGATGAAACGCGTCCGCGTCTGCAGGGAGCGCGCCTGACAATGTGGGAACTCATGGCTGCCGGCATCCCGGCCGTGCTTATCTGTGACAATATGGCGGCTTCGCTCATGGCGAAAGCTGAGATCGATGCGGTCATAGTGGGAGCCGACCGTATCGCGGCCAATGGAGATACCGCGAACAAGATAGGGACATATAACCTGGGTGTACTGGCGCGTTATCATAAAGTGCCGTTTTATGTTGCCGCGCCTTTTTCCACATTCGATCTTTCGACGGCTGACGGCGCCGCGATCCCGATCGAGGAACGTTCGGCCATGGAGGTTAAAAAGGTCAACGGGAAATACATAACGCCGCGGAGCGCGGACGTGAAAAACCCCGCTTTTGACGTTACACCAGCGGGACTTATTTCGGCCATCATTACAGAACGCGGGATCATCAAAAAACCGGACAAACGGAAGATAACGAAAATGATCGGTCCGATCTTTTCGATGCGGGATCGGAAGTCCTGATTATTATGGTTGCAATTAAGGAGCTGACTTTGTGAAAGAGAGGTTTGGATTATTCCGGGATAATCCAAACCTCTTTCGCAGTGAGTAGAGCTGAACTATTACAAACGATGAGAGAATTAAAACTGATAGAAGAAATAAGAAAACGCGCCGGAAGCACCGGAAGAGGGGTGAAAGCCGGCATCGGGGATGACTGCGCCGTACTCAAGTATGACAGTAAGCGCTATCTTTTATGGGGCACTGACATGCTTGTGGAGGGGACGCATTTTCGGATCAAAGAAGCGTCTTACAGTAAGATCGGCCGGAAAGCTGTCGCGGTCAATATCAGCGATATCGCCGCTATGGGCGGGATCCCCAGGTATATTACGGTAACCATAGGGATCCCCGACAGGATGGGGCAGGCCGCGGTTCGTGATATTTATAAGGGGATATTCCGCATATGCAGGGATCACGATATCAAGGTCGTGGGGGGAGATACTAACCGGTCCGCCCGACTTATAATCGATGTCTCCATCATGGGTTTTGTCGAGAAAGAACGGCTGGTGAAGCGCTCCGGCGCGGGAGAGGGAGAAGTCGTATTGATCACCGGCCCTGTCAGGGACGGCAGGAAAGAACATCTTGATTTTGTGCCGCGGCTGAAAGAAGCGCGCTTCCTTTCGCGGCGCTGTAACGTGAGTTCCATGATAGATGTTTCGGACGGGATTGCCCTGGATATGGGCCGTATATGTTCAGAAAGCGGAGTGGGATGCAGGCTGTACGCCAATGCCATCCCCCTTTCAAAAGGCCTGGTGCTCAGGGATGCCCTCTATTTCGGGGAGAGTTTCGAACTGTTATTCACCATGGGGATAAATGATGCAAGGAAGTTGTTCCTGGACATAAGATCGCGCCGGAGAAGGCCGGAATATTTTGTCATAGGAGAAGTAACGCGGAAGAGTGAGGGTATGCATCTTATAGAGGAAGAAGGACAGCCGCGGCCGTTGAGGATGGAAGGATTCCGGCATTTATGAACGGGGGAAAGACCATAACAACTCATTCCCCGGAGGAAACGGTGGAGATGTCGTCCCGCCTGGCGGAAAACCTGCTGGAAGGCGATTTTATCGCTCTTATCGGTGACCTGGGCACCGGCAAGACCATGTTCGTAAAAGGACTGGCCAAAGGACTGAGGATCAAAGATTATCTTTACGTGAACAGCCCGTCGTTCGTCCTGCTGAAGGAATATCACGGGAAAAAGCATCTGTATCATTTTGATGTTTACAGGCTTGATCCGGAGAGTTTTTGTGAGACACTTGATTATGAAAGATATTTTTACGGCAACGGTATTACCGTTGTTGAATGGGCGGATAAGATACGCGATGTTCTGCCGGAGGATTACCTGGAAGTCGGCATATTTTTTTCCGAGGATACTGAAAGACGGTTCGAATTCCGCGCAAGAGGGAAGAGGTCCGGTGCGGTCCTTGACAATATCTGACCCGGGAATATAGGCTATGAAAATATTGGCGTTTGATACATCGACGAAATTTTTGAGCATCGCGTGTCTTGAAGATGACAGCGTAAAAGCTGCGTTTCACGAAGATGTGGGCATACGGCACAGCGAAATCCTCATCCCCACCATAAAAGAAACAGTGGAAAGGCTCAACTGGCCTCTGGCGGAGGTCGAGCTTTTATGCGTGGGTCTGGGCCCGGGGTCTTTTACGGGACTGCGTATCGCGATCGCCACGGTTAAGGGATTAGCCGCGGTATTGCACAATAAAGTGGCAGGGGTTCCTACCATGGACGCTATCGTCGCGGGCCTTCCGTCGGCGATAGCGGAGGGATGCCCGGGGAAAAGGGCGAACTTGCGCAGGCTGGCCCCTTTTCTCGATGCCCGCAAAGGAAAGATATATACGTGCATTTATGATCGTTCCGGCGGCGAGCCCCAGAGGATCACCGACTATCTTCTGGTAACAGTAGATGAACTTCTGGATAACCTGAAAGAAGAGGTGTTTTTCTTTGGGGACGCGGTGGCGAAGTATAAGAAAAAACTGGACTTCTGCCCGTTAGCCCTATATGCTGAAGATATAGACTGGTATCCAAGGGCTGTTGAGATAGGGCGTATCGGCTTCAGGAGATCCCTGAGAACAGCGGATGATCCTGAGACTATCGATCCGTTATATCTGCATGCAAAGGAGTGCAATATTATAACAGGGACAGACGCGAAGCAGGGGAAAGTATAACATGATAGCGAAGCGGGGTAGCTGACATGAGTTACAGGCCGACATGGGCGGAGATAAACCTGGATGCTCTCAGATGCAATCTGGCGCGCATCCGCGGGCTTCTTGACAGGGACGTGGAGATCCTGGGCGTGGTAAAGGCGAACGCCTATGGCCACGGTCTCTGCCGTGTCAGCCATGCCCTGGTCGAAGAGGGCGTTAATTATCTGGGGGTGGCCACGGTCGACGAGGCTTTAAATTTGCGAAGATCCGGTGTTCAGGTGTCTGTGCTTGTCCTGGGTTCAGTGCTTGAGGAGGGGGCAAGGGCCGCTGTGGCGCACGATATCACTCTGACATTGTGTGACCCCGGGATGTTAAAGGCTCTCACGGATATAGCAAAAAGAACAAAATTGCGTCCCAGGGTCCATATCAAGATAGATACCGGCATGGGACGGATCGGAGTATGGCACAGAGAAGCGATCGGCTTCATTAAAGAGGTTTACGAAACGAAAGAGATAGAGGTAGAGGGGGTCTATACGCATTTTTGTTCAGCGGCGCGGGACAAAATGGTAACGCGCCTGCAGATCGGTTCTTTTGAGAAAGTCCTTAAGGATATGGCAGCTTTTGGCATTACCGTCAGGTACAAGCACGCAGCCAACAGTGTGGCTGTAGTTGACTGGAAAAGGTCGCATTTGAACCTGGTCAGGACGGGTATTCTCCTCTACGGTGTATATCCCAAAGAAACTTTTTACGGAAATTTTAAACTGGAACCGGTCATGAACCTGAAAACCAGGATCGTATATCTTAAAGAGACGCCTCCGGGCCGGTCAATAAGTTATGGAAGGACATATATAACCCAGAAACAGACAAAGATAGCTACTCTACCGATCGGCTATGCTGACGGTTATGGCAGAATACTGTCCAACAGAGCGGAAGCCCTTGTCAGGGGACAGCGTGTCAGGGTTGTAGGCATGGTGACGATGGATCAGACCCTTTTAGACGTAGGGCATATTAAGGACGTCAAGCCCGGGGATGAGGTCGTGTTGATAGGAAGACAGGGAGAGGCGGAGATCCCTGTCGAAAAAGTAGCCAAACTTTCCGGGACCATTCCTTATGAGATCCTGGCCGCGATAACAGACAGAGTGCCTCGTACTTACAAAGAATAAGCAAGCCGCATTTCTTGAAGATCCCCGCCAGAGTGTAACGTGTAACCGCCGGAGAGCAGACCATGAGCATAAAATTGAAAGAAAACCGGGTAAAAAAGTGTCTATAATATTGGATGAACAGGGACTGGGCCGCAAGCTTGACAACATGTTCCGATGTGTTATACTTATTAGACATAATCGGTATTCCTGTTTTTGCTACGATCTAATGCCGTTATATAATAGGAAGTTAATATAATACCGGAGAAAGGGAAATAAAATGGCGAAACTTACCGGTGCGGAGATATTGATACAAAGCCTGCAGGAGGAAGGTGTTACTCACATTTTCGGTTATCCGGGCGGGTCGATAATACCTCTGGGCGACAAGCTTTACAACGAGAAATCGCTGACGTTTCATCTGACGCGTCATGAGCAGGGGGCTGTGCATGCGGCTGACGGATATGCCCGTGCTACCGGAGATGTAGGTGTGTGTATGGCTACATCAGGGCCGGGTGCGACCAACCTTGTTACCGGGATAGCAACGGCCCATATGGATTCAATTCCCATAGTCGCTATCACAGGGCAGGTCAAATCCGCTCTTATAGGTAACGACGCGTTCCAGGAAGCTGACATGGTCGGTATCACGCGTCCGATCACAAAACACAACTATCTTGTGAGAGATGTGAAGGACCTGGCAAGGATAGTCAAGGAGGCCTTTCATATCGCCCGGACAGGCAGGCCGGGCCCCGTGCTTATAGATCTGCCGGTGGATATCCAGCTCCAGGAAACTGAATTCAAATACCCCGGGACCGTATCGCTTAAAGGCTATAAACCGACTTATAAGGGGCATATCGGGCAGATAAAAAAGATCGCCAGGGCAATAGAGAAGAGCAAAAGGCCCGTCATATACGCGGGTGGAGGGATCATCCTTTCCGGAGCGGATAAAGAACTCACCAGGTTCGCGCGGAAAGCGGATATACCCGTAACTACGAGCCTTATGGGGCTGGGGGGATTCCCGGAAAATGATCCTTTGTGCCTTGGTATGCTTGGTATGCACGGTACCGCGTACGCGAATCATGCCATACAGGGGTCAGATCTTATTATAGCGGTCGGCTCCAGGTTTGATGACAGGGTTACCGGCAGGATCGATGATTTCGCTCCGAATGCCACGGTGGCGCACATAGATATAGACCCGGCCAGCGTCAGCAAGAACGTGCATGTTGATATCCCTGTCATCGGCGACGCAAAGGAGGTATTGAAAGAGCTGGATACGCTGCTTAAAAAAGGCGATTATACCGATTGGCACGAGATGATCGCCGGATGGAAGAAGGAGATGCCGCTGAAATACAAGGATGATGACAGACTCAGGCCCCAGTATATAATTGAGCAGATCTACGAATTGACCAGGGATAAGGAAGTTATAATCAGCACGGAAGTCGGGCAGAACCAGATGTGGGCGGCACAGTACTTTACGTACACTAAACCCAGGACATGGATCTCAAGCGGTGGGCTGGGGACAATGGGGTACGGGTTTCCCGCCGCCATAGGCGCTCAGATAGGAAAGCCCGACAGTATTGTTTTTGATATCGCGGGTGACGGAAGCATCCAGATGAACATCCAGGAACTGGCAATGGCCGTTCTGGAAAAGATACCCGTTAAGATAGCCATTCTGAATAACGGCTATCTTGGCATGGTGCGCCAGTGGCAGGAGCTGTTCTATGGAAAGCGTTATGCCTTTACGGGTCTGGCAAAGGATACCTGCACAATGTGTCCGGATTTTGTGCGTGTGGCGGAAAGTTACGGCGCAAAGGGCATACGGGTGACGGAGAAGGCCGGCGTAAAGGCGGCTGTTAAGACCGCCCTGAAGGAGAAAGGGCCGGTTATCCTGGATTTTATAATCGAAAGGGAAGAGAACGTATTTCCTATGGTCCCGGCCGGCAAATCCATCAGCGATATGCTCCATGGACTGGCATAGGGAGGGAGAGAAAAATGTCAAAATTCGTGATATCGGTTTTAGTTGAGAACAAGTTCGGGGTTCTGTCCAGGATCGCGGGGCTTTTCAGCGCCCGCGGTTTTAATATAGACTCGCTGGCTGTCGGAGAGACTGAGGACCCGGAAGTTTCGCGTATGACGATCGTAGTAGATGCCGACGAGAGGATACTGGAACAGGTTAAAAAACAGCTGAACAAGCTTATAGATGTGATCAGGGTTCAGGACCTTACCGGCGGTGAGTATGTTGAGAGGGAACTAATTCTGATAAAAGTCAGGGCGGAAAGCGCGAAAGTCCGGGAGAAGATAGTCCAGGTTGTTGATTCCACAGGCGCTGGAATAGTGGATGTAGGGAAGAAATTCCTTACAGTGGAGGAATCAGGGAACGAGCACAGGATAAAGGCTCTTATGGAGCTTTTGCGCCCTTACGGTATCCTTGAGATCGCCAGGACAGGGAAGATAGCGTTACAGTCGGATTAGGCCGTAGCTCGTCAAAAAAAAACAGGGAGGGAAGCAATAATGGCAAAAATGTATTATGACAAAGATGCGGATTTGAACGTGATCAAGGATCTCAAAATAGCTATTATCGGGTACGGCATACAGGGGCGCGGCCAGGCTTTGAACCTCGCTGACAGCGGGATCAAGGTGCTGGTAAGCGAATTGGAAGGCACACCTAACCATGAACAGGCCGTGAAAGACGGGTTTGATGTCATCCCCGCGGAAGAGGCGGCGAAACAGGCTGATATAATCCAGATATTGACCCAGGATCACGTGCAGGCCGCGGTTTACAGAGAAGCGATAGAGAAGAACCTTGCTGAAGGGAACGCGCTTGCCTTCTCTCATGGTTTTAACATTCATTTCAAGCAGATCGTTCCGCCGGAGAACATCGACGTCTTCATGGTAGCGCCGAAAGGGCCGGGCGCGCTGGTAAGGGAGATGTACCAGCAGGGCAAAGGTGTCCCGTGTCTTATCGCGGTATTTCAGGATTTTACGGGCAAGGCCAGAGACAGGGCCCTGGCCTATGCCAAGGCGATAGGAGGGACAAGAGCGGGTGTTATCGAGACCACGTTCAAAGAGGAGACTGAGACGGACCTTTTTGGTGAACAGACGGTGCTTTGCGGCGGAGCTTCGGAACTTATCAAGGCCGGTTTTGATACGCTCGTAGCTGCCGGGTATCAGCCGGAGATCGCGTATTTTGAGTGTCTCCATGAGCTTAAACTTATTACCGATCTTATTTACAGATACGGGATCTTCGGCATGAGAAAAAGGGTTTCCGATACAGCGGAGTACGGCGATATTACCAGAGGTAAAAGGGTCATTACAGGCCAGACCCGTGAAGAGATGAAAAAGATCCTCGAGGAGATCCAGTCGGGCAGTTTTGCCGAGGAGTGGATAAAGGAGAACAGGGCCGGCAGGCCTAATTATAATAAAATAACGGAAGAGGAGAAAAAACACAAGATCGAGAAGGTCGGTGAAGAACTTCGCGGTATGATGCCGTGGCTCTGATCGGAGAAAATTATGAAGAAAGACAGAGTGCTTATATTCGACACAACCTTAAGGGACGGGGAACAGACGCCGGGCGCGAGCCTGACCGCCAATGAAAAACTCAAGATAGCTTTCCAGCTGGAAACGCTGGGGGTGGATGTCATAGAGGCGGGTTTTCCCCGCACAAGCCCCGGCGACCTTGAGGCGGTAAGAACCGTAAGCAGACATATCAAAAAGCCCGTGATATGCGGGCTGGCCAGGGCGACCAGGAAGGATATCGATGATGCTTATGAAGCGCTTAGAAAAGCCAGACGCCCGAGGGTTCATGTCTTCCTCGCCACTTCCAGGATACACAGAAAATACAAATTAAAAAAAGCCAAAGACGAGATACTGAGGGCGTCCGTGGAGGCGGTAAGATACGCGAGAAAAAAATTCTCCGACATAGAATTTTCACCGGAAGACGCATCCCGGACAGAGCCGGATTTTCTTGCCCGCGTCGTGGAAGCCGTTATAAAGGCAGGGGCAAATACGGTCAATATTCCGGATACCGTAGGATACTCCGTCCCGCAGGAATTCGGCGGGATCATAAAACGCCTTATGGAAGACGTGCCTAACATCGGCAAGGCGGTTATAAGCGTTCACTGCCACAACGATCTGGGGCTCGGTGTGAGCAACTCGCTGGCCGCTATCCTGAACGGCGCCCGCCAGGTAGAATGTACCATTAACGGATTGGGGGAAAGGGCCGGTAACGCGTCCCTGGAAGAGATCGTCATGGGGCTTAAGATGCGCGGGGACATGTTCGGCGGGATAACGACGAACATCCGGACCAGAGAGCTGTACAGGGTCAGCAAGCTGGTCAGTAAGCTGTCCGGGATACCAGTCCAGCCCAATAAAGCCATTATCGGGGAAAACGCGTTCAGCCATGAAGCGGGCATCCATCAGGACGGGGTGCTTAAAAAGAGGGACACTTATGAAATTATCAAACCACAGGATGTCGGGTTCAAAGGGAGCAGGCTTATCCTCGGAAAGCTGTCCGGCAGGCACGCCTTTTCGGTGAGGTTGAAGGAACTGGGGTATTTTCTTTCGGATAAGGAACTGGATCAGGCATTCAGGCGTTTCAAGACCCTGGCCGACAAGAAACGTAAGATATTCGATGAGGATCTTGCGACGATCGTCGAAGACGAGCTGGCGATAATCCCGGAAAAATATAAACTTCTTAATTTTGAGGTGACAAGCGGCATGAGAGTCAAGCCGCTGGCAAGCGTCGAACTCCTCGAAGACAAGAAGAAGATAAGAGCGTCTGCCGGCGGTGACGGCCCGATAGACGCGTGTTTCAAGACTATAGACAAAGCCAGCGGCTTGAAAGGCGCCCTTGTTGATTATAAAGTCAGCGCAGTTACCAGCGGCAAGGACGCTCTCGGAGAAGCCAGTGTCAAGATCGCGTTCAGAGAGACGATAGTGACCGGCAGAGCTTCGAGCACGGATGTGATAGAAGCGAGTGTCCTGGCTTATGTGAACGCCATTAACCGTCTTTCTTTGAGGAAGAAAAAACTTAAAGGGAAAAGAAGAACGTAAGATGTTATGGCAAATGACAAAGATGATCGAAAGACATATGGCCTTCTGGGAAAGAATATAAGCTATTCCTTATCTCCTGCCATGCACAATGCCGCGTTCAGGCATTTCGGTATCCCCGCTGAATATAAACTTTTTGACGTCAGAGAAAACGAGCTGGACGGTTTCGTGCGGGACAGGGTCCTTACCGGGGAGATAAGCGGTTTCAATGTTACTGTCCCGTATAAGATGAAAATGAGAGAAGTATTGGAAAAAATCCCAATACCTGAGGAAAATTTTGCTAATTGGGTAAGGATCACAGGCGCTTTAAATACTGTGAAAGTGGAAAAGGAAAATATAACTGCATACAACACGGATATAGGTGGCTTTTACAAATCTCTTGTTGAAGATGCGAAATATGATCCACAGCAGGGGGGAGCCATTTTTGTGATAGGAGCGGGCGGGGCAGGACGTGCCTTGTCTCTTTATTTGGCACATCTAACCGGACTTAAAACAAGCGTTAACGTATATGATACAGAAAAAGAAAGGCTGGATTCTCTGGAAGATGCCTTTAAAAGAGGTTGGTGCCAAGAAGATTCTCCACCGGACAAATTGTATCTTGTTAAATCTACCGCGGATATACCCAAAAGGCTGCAAAATTGCCGGTTGGTGATAAATGCTACCCCGCTGGGGACGAAGGAAGGGGATCCTTTACCTGTAAATTTTGATTATCTGAAAAAAGGACAAGTTGTATATGACCTCGTTTATGCCAGAGAAACGGAACTGCTCAAACTTGCGAAAGAAAAAGGTCTTGTTGCGGTTAACGGACTTGGTATGTTAGTCAACCAGGCGGCTCTTTCTTTTGAGATTTGGACCGGAATGTCGTCTGGAGAAACCCGGCCAGTTATGCGGAGCGCTCTGGAAGAAAAGATGGGAAAATAGTAGATGGATTACGCGGTCGTATTTATCTTTGGGGCGGTCATAGGCAGTTTTTTGAGCGTATGTATTTACAGAATACCGCTGGGGAGATCCATTGTCCGGCCGCGTTCGTTTTGCCCTGTTTGTAAGCATCCGATCCGGTGGTTTGACAATGTGCCGCTCGTAAGTTTTCTGCTGCTTGGGGGCAGATGCCGGCACTGCGGGGAGAAGATATCGCTGAGATATTTTTTTGTGGAACTGCTGACAGCTGTCAGCGGAACGGTCCTTTTATTTTATTCTTCCGATTACGCCGGCTTTTTGATCTACTGGTTTTTTACCTGTATTCTGATAGTAGTCGCTTTTATCGATATCGAGCGCCGGTTGATACCGGATATTTTCAGCATCCCCGGTATATTTGCCGGATTGGTCCTTTCGGCGTTTTTTTCCACCGGCAGCGCGGTCTTTTCAGCGGCAGCGCTGAAGGATTCTCTTATCGGGGTGCTGGCCGGGGGCGGGAGCATGTATCTCATGGGAGTGCTGGGTGAAATGGCTTTCAAGGAGAAAGCGAAGAAAGCGGGGGGAGCGGTAGGAGGAGGAGACGTAAAATTGATGGCCATGATAGGGGCTTTTATGGGATGGAAGCTGGCTCTCGTGACTTTTTTTCTTGCTCCGGTATTAGGCGCTGCTGCCGGCCTGTATGTTCTATTGAAAAGGAAGCAGGACATAATCCCCTATGGGCCGTTCCTCGCCCTTGGAGCGTTTATAAGTTTGTTATACGGGGATAATATCCTGTCCTTTTTGTTTGGTTTTTAACCCGAATTTCGATGCGGGATCGAAATCATATCCGATCCCGCATCGCAAGTGAAATTACATAGCAAAGGAGCCGGAGATGCTGAGATATATGACTGCAGGGGAGTCACATGGAAAAGGTATAATGGCGGTCCTGGACGGGATGCCCGCGGGGCTTGCAATGGACGAGGATTTCATCAATGAGGAGTTGAGCCGCAGGATGATCGGATACGGCAGAGGCAAGCGAATGAGTATCGAAAAGGACAGGGTCGATATCATAGCGGGATGCCGCAGAAACCTGACCATAGGCAGCCCTGTTGGTATGATGATCCGCAACAGGGATCACAGTATCGATGAACTGCCGGACGTGAAATGCCCCAGGCCGGGGCATGCGGACCTTGCGGGTATCCAGAAATACGGTTTGAAAGACGCGAGGGACGTCCTTGAAAGAGCGAGCGCGCGTGAAACAGCGGCCCGCGTAGCAGTAGGCGCGGTCGCGAAACTCATACTGAAGGAGTTTGGTATGAGGATATTGAGTCATGTCACCATGATAGGGGCCATAGAGGCGCGGACAGAGGGGCTTTCGTTCGATGAATTATGGAAGCTTGCCGGCGGATCCGACTTGAGATGCGCGGATAAAGAAGCGGCAAAACGCATGCGTGCGGAAATAGACAGGGCCAGAGAAGCAGGGGACACGGTCGGCGGGTCTTTTGAGGTCATAGCGGCTGATATTCCTCCGGGACTCGGAAGTTACGCGCAGTGGGACAGAAGGCTGGACGGTGCTCTTGCGCGTTCTGTCATGGCTATACCGGCTGTCAAGGCGGTTTCTATCGGCAGCGGAATAGAATCTGCCGCCAAAAAAGGTTCCCAAACCCACGACGCGATAGCGTATGACGACGCCGGCAAAAGATTTGTCAGATCGTCGAACAGTGCCGGCGGCCTGGAAGGCGGCGTGACGAATGCCTCGTCCGTGGTCATCAGGGGTTTTATGAAACCTATTGCCACGCTTTGCACGCCTCTGAAATCGGTTGATATAGACACTAAAAAGGAAAGCACGGCCGCGACAGAGCGCGCTGACGTCACAGCCGTCCCTGCCTGCGGCGTTGTAGCGGAATCGGCAGTGGCATTCGAGATCGCTTCGGCTTTTCTGGAGAAATTCGGTGGGGATTCCATGGCGGAAGTGCGGAGGAACTACAGGGCGTACATGGAACATCTCCGGCAGATGTGAAATACGGGATACTATAGAATATGGGTATTGGGGCAAAGAACATTGTTCTCGTAGGGTTTATGGGAACGGGCAAGACGGTGGTCTCCCGGGCCCTTGCCGGTGATATGGGAAAGGCATATGTCAGCATTGATGAACTTATAGAGGAGCGCGAAAAAAAGGCCATAAACGACATATTCCGGGATGAAGGCGAACCGTATTTCAGAAGGGTTGAGAAGGAAGTTGTGAAAGAGGTGGCGGAAAAACTGGACCAGGTCATAGATACCGGCGGCGGGATCGTCCTGGACAGTGAGAATATGAGGAATCTGCGGAAAAACGGGGTAACGATCTGTCTCTGGGCCGGCCCCCGGGTTATTTATGAACGGACAAAGGGACACGGTCACAGACCGCTTCTTAACACCCGCGATCCGGAAAAGAGCATTAAAGAACTGCTGGATCACCGGCGCTCTTTTTACGAAAAAGCGGATTTCCGTGTTGATACGACGGATTTCGATATAGCCGCTGTAGTAGAGCGGATAAAGGGAATTATAGCGGAGTTAGATGAGACCACGGCTTAAAGGCAGGACAAAATGATAGAGAAGAAAAAAATATGAAAAGAAAAAAAAAGATGGGTGGAAGCGCTCTCCTATGGGGCTTATTTTTTGAAAAGCTGCTGCAGAACGTTGACGCCTCTGTAATGGTTACGAACAGCAGGGGGCATGTTGTTTTCGCGAACAGGAGATATCTCGATTTTTTCTCTTTTTCGGAAAAAGATATTGTCGGCAAGCACTGGATCACTAATGTCATACCTGGAGCCAGGCGCCGTTCGGTTAAGAAGATATTTGATGATATAAAGCGGAAGAAGACACTCGGCCGGTTTGATACCCCGGTTTTGATAGCGGGAAAACTTGGAAAGTACATTCACTGGATAGGTATCCCGCTGAAGGACAAGCGGACCTTTTTTTATATGTTCATCGGAAGGGAAGAAAAATACCTTTCCAGGCTCAGCGTGAAGATGCATGCTGCTACCCGCGGAAAACTGGATACGACATATAAAGAGGTCGTCAACACGCTTTTTCAGGCTTCCATGGTCAGTGAACCGGATACCGCCAGACACGCTGTTCGTGTCATGGTATTCGCCGTGGGCCTTGCCAGAAAACTGAAGATGAGTAAAGAGAGAATAGAGAGGCTGAAGGTGGCAGCTCTTCTTCATGATCTGGGAAAACTGGCGGTAGACGGGAGGATCCTGTTCAAAAAAGGGAAGCTGACCGCATCCGACATCAGGGAGATCAGAAAACATCCGCGTCTGGGTTCCGAGGTAGTGCGTTTTGTTTATTTTCTGCGCGATATAATCCCTATCATGGTCAACCATCACGAGAATTATGACGGCGGCGGTTATCCCTGCGGGATCAAAGGCGAAGACATCCCTCTGGAAGCCAGGATATTGTGTGTGGCGGATATTTATGAAGCGTTGACCGCGGAACGCCCGTATCGAAAAAGGTTTTCCATGGAAGAGGCGATCAGGATAATGGAAATGGAAAAGGGGCTGAAACTGGATCCGGGGCTCACTGATATTTTCCTGGACATAGTGAAAAAAGGCGGGTTCAGAGAGGAGGACTCTTGAGCAGGATGTGCCTCGATATCGCAGCGTTGAATCTCATCCCCGGGCTCGGGCCTCGCAGGGTCATGTCCCTTTTGGGGGAAGTCCGTGATACAGAGGAGATATTTCGTATGCCCGACCTCCGGTTGCTGGAGATCACGGGGGAACGTTTTGACGGGATCGAGCGGATAAGATCGGTCAGGGAGTCCGCAGAATACGCCGCGGAAATGGCATATGTGGAAAAAGCGGGCATAAAGCTTGTTTGTTGTAAAGATCAAAGCTATCCGGAACTGTTGAGAAATATTTACGACCCTCCACCGGTCCTTTATTATAAAGGACGTTTGTGCCCCGGTGATGCCAATGCTGTGGCTATAGTCGGTGCCAGGAAATGTTCGTTCTACGGACTTCAGATGGCGGAGAGGCTTGCGTCTGGTCTTGCTGAGAGAGGAGTAACCGTTGTGAGTGGTATGGCCAGAGGCATAGATTCGGCGGCGCACAGGGGTGCGCTGAAGGCCGGGGGACGGACGATAGCTGTCATGGGGAGCGGCTTCCGGCATGTGTATCCGTCGGAATCCGGGAAACTGATGCGCGCTATCTGCGAGAGAGGCGCGGTTGTTACGGAATATTCATCCGACACTCTGCCTTTCAGGGGCAATTTTCCCAGGCGGAACAGGATCATAAGCGGCATGGCCAGGGGGGTTGTGGTCGTGGAGGCTGCCAGAAAGAGTGGAGCTATGATAACAGTGGATATGGCCCTTGAGCAGGGCAGGGAAGTATTCGCGGTACCCGGCCGCGCTGATTTTTTTACGAGCGGCGGCACCAACCGCCTTATACAGAACGGCGCGAAACTCGTAATGGATGTGGATGACATACTTGAAGAACTTGATGTGTGTGTGCCTGCTGAACCTGCGGAGAAATGCCCGGAAGACAGCGTGCGCGGCGCTGAGAAGGCATGCGGGATGGGGGAGGAAGACCACAGGATACTGGAGATACTGGAGACGGAGGCCCCCGCGCATATCGACCGGCTTTCCGAACGCGCCGGAATAGACCGGAAAATGCTGCCGGAGGTCCTGCTCAGGCTGGAGATCAGGGGACTGGTGAAGGCGTTAGCCGGGAAAAAGTACGGACTTGGATGATAATAAAGAGAAAGAGGATTCATGCCAGCTAAAAAGAAAAGTTCAAAAGCCGCACCCTCAAAATCAAAATTCCTGGTGATCGTCGAATCACCGGCAAAATCGAAGACCATAAACAAGATAATGGGAAAAGAGTACAAGGTTGTCGCCAGTATGGGGCATATTATCGATCTGCCCGTATCCTCTATGGGTATCGATTTCGAGAACGATTTCAAGCCCGAATATACCGTTATAAAAGGCCGCAAGAAATATCTTACCAGCTTGAAAAAAGAAGCCAAAGGCTCGAAGGCTATATATCTTGCGGCCGACCCGGACAGGGAAGGAGAAGCCATATGCTGGCACCTCAGAAACCAGCTTGAAAAAAGCAAAGCCGGCATATACAGAGTGAGTTTCGATGAGATCACGAAAAAAGCGGTGAGAGCGGCTTTTCAGCATCCCAGGCAAGTGGATATGAATAAGGTGAACGCCCAGCAGGCCCGAAGGATACTGGACAGGCTGGTGGGATATTCCCTCAGTCCGCTTTTGTGGCAAAAGATAACGCGGGGATTAAGCGCCGGGAGAGTGCAGTCTGTCGCGGTCAAGCTGATAGTCGAAAGAGAAGAAGATATAAGAAAATTCAAAACCCAGGAATACTGGAGCATTGACGCTGTTCTCAGAAAAAAGCGCGGCGAGTCCCCGGTTGAAGAGGAACCGCCTGTGTTCAAGGCTAAACTGATAAAATACAAGGGAGAGAAGATTCATATCCCGGATCAAAAGAGCGTTGATGAGATCGTCTCCCGGCTGGACGGGGAAAAGTTCATTGTCACCGATATAAGCCGGAAGGGAAAGAAGAGTTACCCCCGTTCGCCTTATATTACTTCCGTTCTGCAGCAGGATGCGTTCAATAAATTGAATTTTTCCGCCAGCAAGACCATGAGAACAGCCCAGCTCCTTTACGAAGGTATTGAACTCGGAGAGGAAGGCAGCGTGGGATTGATTACATACATGCGCACCGATTCCGTCCGCATATCGGACGATGCGCGGAAGGAAGTCCGGCAATATATTCTGGATAAATACGGAGAAAAATACTGTCCCTCGAAGCCCCCGGAATATAAGTCCAGGAAAAGGGCCCAGGAAGCGCATGAGGCAATACGCCCGACATTGCCTCTCCGGTCTCCGGAACAGGTGCGTTCTTATCTCGGGCCCGATGAATTTAAACTGTATGATCTGATATGGAAGAGATTTGTCGCCAGCCAGATGACAAACGCGCTTTTCTCCGTCCTGGCCGTGAGTATCGACGCGGGTGACTACAGATTCAGGGCAGGCGGCGCCCAGCTTATTTTTGACGGTTTTCTGTGTCTTTACCGGGAAACTGCAGAGCGGGAAGATGGGATGACGGAGATACCGCCTCTCGAGCCCGGCGAAGAGACCGACCTTGAAGATATAATCACGGAACAGCATTTCACCAAACCGCCTCCGCGTTATACGGATGCTTCATTGGTTAAGGTTCTGGAGGAGAAAGGGATAGGAAGACCGTCGACTTACGCGCCCATAATCAGGACCATCATCAACCGTCATTACATTAAACGTATCGGCCGAAGCATACAACCGACCGAGCTGGGGGAACTGGTCAACAGGCTTCTTGTGGACAATTTTCCCGATATCGTTGACGATGAGTTCACCGCAAGGATGGAAAATGAGCTGGATGAGATCGAGGAAGGGCAACGGGAATGGGTCTCTATTTTGAGGGATTTCTACTCTTCTTTTGAGAAAAAACTCGAAGAAGCCAAAGAACGGATGAGCAGTGTTAAGCGCCAGGTGGTAAAAACAGACCAGGTATGCGAAAAATGCGGGAGCCCCATGGTTATAAAATGGGGGCGCCGCGGGCGTTTCCTCAGCTGTTCGAGATTCCCGGCGTGTAAGAACGCCCGGTCCATAACGACCGGCGTGAAGTGTCCGGAACAGGGGTGTGATGGAGAGCTTGTCGAACGCAAGTCGCGGCGGGGTATGTTTTATGGATGCACCAGGTATCCTGAGTGTACGTATACTACGAGAAAACTGCCCGCCGAAAGCGAAGACGGCGGAAACGGCGGTAATCAGGTAGAAGAGGAATGACGGATAGCTCACCCGGAAGGGGCAATGAACCGGTTTATAGAGAAATTTTCAGGTTATCTGGATGTCGAGAAGAACTATTCGGAACACACCCTGCGCGCTTACAGGTCTGACCTCCGTGAACTGGCGGATTTTCTGAAGGATAAGGATCCCGGAGATGTCACCCATCTTGACCTCAGGCGTTTTCTGGCGGAACTCAGGCGGAGGGATTGCGCCAGACGCACGGTCGTGAGAAAGCTGGGCGCGGTACGGTCTTTTTTTCGTTTTCTCTCCAAAGAGAAATACATAAAAACCAACCCGGCGGATAGTATGTTTACCCCTAAACTGGACAAACGGCTGCCGGAGTTCCTCGATATAAAAAAGACGCTGAGGCTGATCACGGCTCCCCCCCTTGACAGCCTTATGGGGCTCCGGGACAGGGCGCTCCTGGAAGTGCTGTATTCCACGGGGATACGGGTCAGTGAGCTGGTCGGCCTGGACCGGAGGAATACCGACCTCATCGCCGGGGTGATAAAGGTCAGAGGAAAAGGGAAGAAAGAGAGAATAGCTCTGCTGGGCAGAGGGGCGCAGCGCGCGGTTCGAAACTACCTGCAGGAGCGACGGGACGATGCCACCGGTGTATCCGAGGCACTTTTTCTTAACCGGCGCGGAACACGGCTCTCCGACAGGAGTGTCAGGAGGATCATAGATAAATACGTTCGACAGTGCAGCATAGAGCAGAAGGTGTCCCCTCATTCGATCCGGCATTCTTTCGCGACGCATCTGCTCAATAACGGGGCTGATCTCAGGAGTGTGCAGGAACTGCTGGGGCATAAGAATCTGTCGACGACACAGATCTATACGCATCTTGGCTCGCAGAGGATCAGGGAGATGTACTCTAAAGCGCACCCTCGGGCGTAATTCGGCGCTTTCCATGAATAAAAGATCATCAGGTTTTACGCAATACGTATCACGCAATACAGATTAACATGCGGTTATTATACGATCTGTTTTTTTTGATTTTTGGCCTTTTGTACATCCCCTGTCTTTTAATGAGAGGCAGGCTACACCGGGATTTTGTGCAGAAATTCGGGTTTCTACCGGCGGATGTAACCGGTTTAGAGCGGCCGGTATGGATACATGCTGTAAGCGTGGGGGAAGCCGCATTAGCCGCGAAACTGTCCGCGCGGATCAAGGGCCGGTTCCCTGATATCCCCGTTGTTGTTTCCACCACCACACAGACGGGGAATGATATGATCCGTAAATCAGGGAAAGGTGTTATCGACGGTGTTTTTTATTATCCGCTGGACATGAGGGCCGTGGTTTCCCGTGCCGTGCGCTTATTAAAACCGCGCCTGTACGTGATGATAGAAACGGAATTGTGGCCGAATCTTCTGGAAGAGCTCTGTTCAAAGCATATTCCGGTCGTTCTTGCCAACGGAAGGATATCCGACGCATCCTTTGCCAAATATAAAAAAATAAGGTTCGTCACTAAACGTATTCTCCGGGGTATCGATCGTTTCTGCATGCAGTCAGAAAAGGATGCGGAAAGGATACGGCAGTTAGGAGCTGCGGGCGGGAGTATATCTATTACGGGAAACATTAAATTTGACGAAAAGACCGCCCTTGCCGCTCCCGCGGGCTTTGATAAGGAACATCTGGGGTTCCGTGAGGGTGACGAGATCATTGTCGCGGGAAGCACCCATTTTCCGGAGGAAGCGGCACTAGTCGATATTTACGGGGAATTGAGAAAAGGACAGAGTAACCTGAAGCTTGTCCTGGCGCCGCGGCATGTGCAGAGAACAGACGCCATAAAAATGTACTTCGAAAAAGCCGGCTTGGGATACCGCTGTTTTTCCGACGTTCTTAAGCGGGACAGCGCGGACCAGGGCAGGTATGATGTCCTTCTGGTGGATACCATAGGGCATCTTAAGGATATCTACAGTGTCGCGACCGTGATTTTCATAGGCGGAAGCCTTGCCGCCAAAGGCGGACAGAATCCTATAGAAGCGGCACGATGGGGAAAAGCCGTTGTTTTCGGCCCCCATATGTTCCATTTCCGGGAAGTGGCTGACATATTTCTGGAAAGTAAAGCGGCAGTATGTGTAAAGGACGTCCCCCGGCTTAAGAATGAGTTGAGAAGGTTTTTGGAGGATCCTGAGGCGAGAAAGCAGATAGCTGGAAATGCCAGGAAGGTCATAGAGGAGAACTCCGGCGCGGCCGGCAGGACGATGGAGAAGATAGAGAGCATTTTGAGCGGCAAATGACGAAATATAAATCCTTTAAAGCATATATATTTTCATTGATGAAGGATGAACGCGGCGGGTTCGCGGACATTACCGTAAAAGGTTTACTGCGGTTTTTGTCCTGGATATACGCGGCAGCGATAAAACTTATAGATTGGACCTACCGCTCGGGTATCAGACGGGAATATAGAATGGACGTACCTGTTGTCAGTGTAGGCAATATAACCCTGGGAGGAACAGGGAAAACACCGTTTACCATATTCCTGGCGGACTATTTTTCGGCTGCCGAAAAAAGATCCGCAGTGCTTATCAGAGGCTATGGCAGGGATGAGAGCAGGATGATGAAGGACGAGCTGCCGGAAGAGTCCATTTTTGTCGGACAGGACAGGGTAAGGAACGCCCGCCGGGCTGCCCGCAGTGGATGGGATGTCCTTATCCTCGACGACGGGTTCCAGCACAGAAGGATCGGCAGGGACCTAAATATTTTGATGCTGGACAGTGTTTCTCCGTTCGGCAACGGTTTCCTGTTCCCGAGGGGAATACTAAGAGAACCGGTTTCATCCCTGAAAAGAGCGGACATTTTCGTGCTGACAAAAACCGACAGGATTGACACGGAGCGAAGGAAGGATATTGTCCGGGAATTGGAGAAGGCCGCTCCCGGCACGCCTGTTGTGCTGACCCGGCACAGGCCGTCTTTTCTGACCGATGTCACGGGTGCCGCATATCCGGCGGACAGCATTTCAGGGAAGAGGGTATGTCTTGTCAGCGGTATAATGGATCCGGGATATTTTGCCTTTTTGACGGAGGAAAAGGGCGCGATAATCGTGTCACGGCGCGACTATCCCGATCATTACCGCTACAGGCAGACGGATATTGACAGTATCCGCGCTGAATGCGCTGATAAGGGGATCGAGCGGATTGTCGTGACAAAGAAAGACCATGTCAAGATCAAAGAGCTGGACACCTCCGGCATAGAGGACAAATTGTTTGTCCTGAATGTGGTGATCGATATCGTTGAGGGAAAGGAGCGTTTCATTGCTGGACTTAGTAGCGTCAATTCTGGTCAGGGCGCTTAACGCGTTTTTTCACATAATGCCCGTACACTTTAACCTGTGGCTCGGAAGGCGTCTTGGAACGGTGTTGTGTCTTCTGAGCGGTAAGAGAACTATGGTTGTGTATGCCAATTTAAAAGCTGCGTTTACTTCACCGGCGGCTTTGCGGCTTCCTTCCAGTGCCCGCGGAGAAAAAACGCTGAAAGAGCTCAAACGCATCACGAAAGATGTGTACGGGAATCTGGCCCAGACCTTTGCCGAGGTCCTGTCCATGACAAAGATGGACAAACGATACATTAAAAAATTTGTAGACATCCGGGGTCTGGAGCGTGTAGAGAAGGCATCGAAGAATCCGAAAGGGATGATCCTGCTTTCCGCCCATTTTGGGAACTGGGAACTTGCTATACTGACCAGTTCCATGAAAGGATTCCCATTGTATCTTCTCGCAAGGGAACAGAAGATGAAACGCCTTAACGAGCTTTTAAATATATTACGGGAATCGAAGGGCAACAGTGTTATCCGTAAAGGTGCGGACGTGAAAAACATATTCCGGGTCCTGAGGAAAGGCAAAAGCGTGGGGATACTTGCGGATCAAAATGCCGGGGCAGGGGGAGAGCTTATCGATTTCATGGGACGCCTGGCATCGACGGCTACCGGGCCTTACCGTTTTGCCCAGAAAAGCGGCGCCTGGATCCTCCCGGCGTTTATACACAGGGTAAAGGGGCCTTACCATGAACTTGTAGTGGAGCCTCCGATGGCCATTAAAAAGGGGGAGGACATAATACCGTATATGCAGGAGTATAACCGCCTTCTCGAAAAACACATCAGGGCCCATCCGGATCAGTGGCTGTGGATGCATAAGAGGTGGAAAATGACGCCTGTCAAAAAGATCATGGTCCTCGATGACGGGAAGAAGGGTCATTTGAAGCAATCCCTCGCAGTGATAGAACAGCTGAAACTTTACCGCGAAAAAGAGGGATATTCCCCGGCCCATACGGAGGTGGATATCGTAAGGATCCGTTTCAACAGCACAGCGGCCAAGGCCCTGTTCAACGCCGTCAGCCCCTTTTTCGCGCCTCGCTGTCAGGGATGTCTCAGATGTTTAAGGATGGCCCTGGTCCGCGAAAGTTATGAAGATGCCGCCGGCCGGTACGCGGATGTTATCATAAGCTGCGGGTCGACCTTAGCCGGCGTCAATAAGATACTGAAAATGGAAAACCACGCGCGGAATCTGACAGTGCTGGATCCGGGCCTTTTTAACCGCGGGAAATTCGATCTTATAGTGGTCCCCAGGCACGATTTTTCAAAAAGGCATTTGAAAGGAGATAAAGTTATCGTAACGGATCTGGCGCCGAATCTCATCCGGGCCGGGGACCCCCGGACCGCGGGCGGCAGGGCGCGGGGCACAGACCGCAGGATCTGTATGGGAGTGTTATTCGGCGGTAATAATTCTTGTTTTACGTTCGGGGATGATCTCACGCGGTCCGTCGCGGAAGGGATAAAGGCGGCGTGTGAGAGAATAGACGGTTGCTTTTACGCGACTACCTCGCGCCGGACCCCGGCTGACGCGGAAAAAATATTGAAAGAAGAATTCAGGCGAGACCCGAGATGTATGGAATTTATTTCCGGGAGAGAAGACAGGAGCGAGTCCACTGTGGAAAAGATCCTCGCGGCGAGTGACGTAGTGCTTGTTTCGGGGGAAAGCGTTTCGATGGTTTCAGAGGCTGTTTCTTCCGGTAAACCGGTCCTGGTTTTCATGCCGGACAAAAGAACAGGCCGGCACCGAGATACCAAATATGAGCGGTTTGTGGAGGGCCTCCGGCAGCGCGGATATGTCAGACGGGTAAGCCCCGGAGAGATCCCTGAAGAAGCGGTACGTGTTACCGGAAATACACCGGAGACAACAGCGAAATTCAGTTTACCGGACGATAATAGACGGATATACGAAAAGATGCACAGGTTATTCTAGAAAAACATGAATATTCTACAACTTGTTCCTAAACTGAATATCGGCGGGGTGGAAAAAGGTACCGTGGAGGTGGCCCGTTATCTGACGCTTAAGGGGCATAAGGCGGTGGTTGTTTCCGGAGGGGGCGTATTTGAGAAAGATCTTGCCGCTATCGGGGCGCGCCACTATACATTACCCGTAGGGCGCAAGAACCCACTTATCATGGTTTATTGCTGTTTCCGGCTCAGACACGTGATCAGGAAAGAGAGTATAGATATCGTTCATGCCAGAAGCAGGATCCCCGCGCTTATCGGGTATTTTGCGGCAAGGTCCACTGACAGGACGTTCATAACCACCGCTCACGGACAGTACAGGAAGCATCTTATCAGCAGGGTAATGGGATGGGGAAAGATGGTTATTACCGCCAATGAGACAATGGCGAGATACATGAAGGAGAATTTCGGCGTCCCCCTCCGGAAAATAACCATTATCCCGAGAGGCGTTGATCTGAAGAGATTTTCGTTTACCCTCCCGTCAACGAAAAAAGGGAAGACTTTCCGAGTCGGCATGATATGCAGGTTTACTCCGCTGAAAGGGCATCTGGATTTCCTCAAGGCCGTATCGTACGTTTCAAGGAAAATGAACAATGTGGAAGTGGTCCTGATGGGCGAGAAGTCTTCCGCGAAGAAAGAATACATAAAAAAGATCGAACTGACAATGCGGCGCCTCATGTTGGGCGGTATCGTTGAATTCAAGGACAGCAACGAAGACGTTTCGGAAGTATTGAAAAGTCTGGACGTCCTGGTTTCAGCGAACAGGGAACAGGAAGCTTTTGGGCGTTCTATCATCGAAGCTCAGGCCAGCGGCGTTCCCGTAGTCGCTACAAGAGTGGGCGGGGTCGTAGAGAATATCGAAGACGGCGTGACCGGACTGTTGTGTGAACCCATGAACCCGTTGGATATGGCCGATAAGATCCTGCGCTATGCGGAGGATCCGAAGCTGGTGAGGAAGGTATCTCAAACCGGCAGAAAGCATGTGGCGAAGAGTTATTCTGTGGATAAGGCGCTGGAAATGACGGTGGAGGCATATTCCCGCGTGCTCAAAGAGAAGAATATCCTTATTTTCAAAATAAGCTCACTCGGCGATATCATTCTCGCGATACCTTCCATTCGCGCCATTAGAAAAAGGTTCCGGGGCGCGCGTATCAAGATACTTGTTGATGTCCATTTCAGGGAGGTCCTGGACAATTGTCCCTACGTGGATGAGGTTATTACGTGCGATTTTATCAGGGGCAGGGACAGAGGGCCTGGATTCCTGAAACTGGCGGGGAGATTACGGTCCGAGGATTTTGATATTTCCATAGACTTCCAGAATAGCCGCAGAAGCCATGTACTGGCCTTTTTGAGTATGGTTTCCGAAAGGTATGGATATGATAACGGTAAATTGAGCTTTCTTCTCAACCGCAGGATCAGTCTTCCTTCCGGGCCCCTGGGGCCGGTGGAACACCAGGCGTATATCCTGGGGCTTCTGGGGATTACGGGTCTGGAACATCATCTTGAGCTGTGGCCGGGAAGGAGCAGCGAGGAATGGGCGAAAAAATTTTTAAAGAACAGCTGGTTAAAAAAAAATCAGAAACTGGTCGCTATCAGCCTTTCGGCCAGCAAGCGCTGGAAGACAAAGAACTGGGGGATACCGGCCATGGCGGAACTGACCGAGATGCTTGCCAGAGAAAAAGGCATGCGGGTTGTTCTTCTGGGAACTGATGATGACAGGACCCATGCCATGGAGTTAATGAGGAAAACAGCCGCAAAACCTATTGACGCTGTGGGCCAGACCAGTATTTCACGGCTTATCAGTCTTGTTAAACGCTGCAATGCACTGGTTACCGGCGACAGCGCGCCCATGCATATCGCGGCGGCTACAGGAACACCGTTCGTGGCGCTTTTCGGGCCGACCGATCCCGAACGACACCTGCCTCCGTCCAGGAATCAGCCGTCCAGGAATCAGCGGGTCTTATACAAGCGGATAAAGTGCGCCCCGTGCTACAGGCCGGCATGCCCGAGGAACATAAGATGCATGACATCCATAAAACCCGTGGAAGTCTTTGATGCCTTGATGGAAATAATAAAATAGCCGTTAGCCGTTAGTGAATGACTGAACATGAGGATACTTCTCTTAACGACACATTTGAATATAGGCGGTATCGGTGTCTATACCGCCAATCTGGCAAGGTATCTTAAAAAACGAGGGGTGGATGTCACCGTTGCATCCAGCGGCGGAGACCTTGAGGATACCCTGGCGGAAGGCGGAGTCCCGCATATTAAAATAGATATAAGAACCAAGTCCGAGTTCGGGATCAAGGTCTGGAAGGCATTGCCGGTCCTGGCGGGGGTGATCAGGGACGGGGGTTTCCATATCTTACATGCGCAGACACGCGTGGCGCAGGTACTGGGATATTTTGCGGGCAGGATCACAAGGGTTCCGTTCGTGTCAACATGTCACGGGTTTTTCAAATACCGCAGACTGTCACGCAGATTTTTTCCCTGCTGGGGAGAAAAGGTTATCGCGATAAGTAAGAGCGTGCGTAAGCATCTTTTAGAGGATTTTTGTCTTTCCTCCGGCCGCGTTGTCCTGATCTACAATGGGATAGAGCTGGAACGTTATATCGCCGGCAGGGTCACCAGGGATCACGATCTTATACGAAGCATGGGGCTGGCTGGAGATACGGCGATCATAGGGGCCGTGGGCCGGCTTTCGTCCGTAAAAGGGTTTAAGTACCTTATCAGCGCTTTTAAAGATGTTATTTCCCGGGATCGCAGCGTTCCGGCTGGCGGCGTTCGGCTGCTGATCGTGGGGGAAGGCCCTGAGAAAGGCATCCTGCAGGAACAGATCCGGAAACTCGGTATCGCGGACAGTGTCTTCTTGACCCCGGGCAGTATGCCGCTGGAAAAATATCTGTCTCTTTTGGATATCTTTTGCCTGCCGTCAGTGCATGAGGGATTGGGGCTGTCCTTAATGGAAGCCATGGCCGCGGGCCGGGCATGTATCGCGAGTGATGTCGGAGGGCTGTCGGAACTGATCACGTCTGAAGAGAACGGGATCCTTGTCCCGCCGAAAGACCCGAAAGCTTTAATGGCCGCCATATTACGCCTGCTGAAGGATGACAGGTTCAGGCGGCGGCTGGGGGATAACGCGCGGAAAAAAGCCGCGGACAGTTTTTCCATCAATGAGAGTGTCGCGCAGACTCTCGAAGTGTATCGGGAAGTAGCCGGAGGCAGACATGGGTAAACCCGGACGAATACTTGTTTTCGAACTGAACTGGATGGGTGATATCCTGTTCTCATTTCCTTTTATACGCGCGCTCAGAAAGGCTTTTCCTGAGGCGCGCATAGCCTGCGCGATCGTGCCGCAATATAAAAATTTACTTATGAATAATCCATGGATAAACGATGTGTATACGCTTTCCGATGACTGTAACCTTTTATCCATACCGGAAAAACTGGCGTTTATCATGAAGATAAAAAAACAGGGATTTGATACCTGTTTTTTTCTTAAACCTTCCAGGACGAAAGCTGTTATGGCGGCGGTGTCAGGGATCTCCAGCCGTATCGGGTTTGAAGGAAAAAAGACGCTGCTGACGAAGAAAGTGAAGATACCGGCGGGTCATCCGCACCGGGCTCATCAGATCCTGGCACTGGCGGCAGCGGCAGGCGCTGCAGAAACGGACAGCACCTATGAATATTTCGTCAGGAAAGAAGATGAAGATCGGGCCGCTGTGCTGCTCTCTGAAGCCGGAGGAGGCGCCCGGCGGATAGTAGCGATTAACCCCGGCGGGAACTGGGATGCGAAGCGATGGCCGCCGGGGAATTTTGCTGAACTGGCGCGGAGGCTCATTGACCGTTTCAATGATGTTGAGTTGATGATAACCGGCGCTGGAAAGGATATTGAGCTTGCCCGGGATATAGTTTCAGGGGCCGGAAATGACAGGTGTTATACGGTATCGGGTAAAACAGGGGTAAATGAACTGGCGGCTTTATTCAAGAGATGCGTTCTCGTGATAAGCGCTGATTCAGGGCCCCTTCATCTTGCTTCGGCTGTCGGAGCCACCACAATAGGGCTTTTCGGGCCCACGTCCCGCAGGATAACCGGCCCCTGCGGAAAAGGAAAAAACATCGTTATCTCTAAAGATATTGATTGCAGGATCCCCTGTTATATCCGGGAATGTAAGAAGGATTATTTATGCATGAAGTCAATCACCGCCGGCGAGGTCTTTGAAGCCGCAGAACGGGTGCTGTCTTAGCCTGTATTTCCGATGCGGGATCGGACGATGCGGGATTGGAAGCCGCAAGCGAAATTTACAAGCCGCAGAATACGGATCATGAAGATAGATAAGGAAAGGGTCAGGTCGATCCTTTTTATAACCCTGAGCAACCTGGGGGATATAATACTGACGATCCCTGTCCTTGAAAAACTGCGCCATGGATTCCCCGAAGCGTATATAGATGTCATAACAGGCGCGCCCGGGAAAGATATCTTCGTCTCCTATCCTGCCGTGAGGGAAGTTGCCGTTCCGAAAAAGCCCCGGTCTTTCGGGAAAAGGATGCTGCAGATCATCGAGCTGCGGCGCAGGAGATACGATCTGGTAGTGGATTTGAAAAATTCCCTTGTCCCGTATGTCATCGGCGCGAGATTCCACTCGCGGCTGTTCGTGTCTCTGATGAATGGCCGGGATTTACCCGGATCCGGAAGGATATCCCCTGTCAGGCACAAAAAAGAGGAGCATCTTTCAAGACTGCTTGGTTTGGGGATAGACCCGCTTTTTGATGCCGGTTTTTTTATACCGGTGACCGATGAGGAAAAAAGCCGGGTCACTGAGATGATGGATTCAGGAGAGGGGAAAAAGGCGGTTATACTGAATCCCGGCGCGAAGAGCCACCTTAAAAGATGGGATGCGGTGAAATACGCCGGACTGGCGGACAGGTTAGTCTCGGAACTTGGATGCAGGGTGTTTGTGACGGGCAGCGATGAGGACAGGGAAACGGTCCAATGGGTCACCTCCCGGATGAAGAGGCCGGTTATGGATTTATGCTGCAGGACCTCCATAGGCGCCCTTTTGGAGCTGATGAGCCGCGTTGATCTTGTGATAACCAATGACAGCGCTCCTCTGCATGTGGCAAGCGCCGCCGGGGTTCCTACGATCGCTGTTTTCGGCCCTTCCGATGAGCGCAAATACGGCCCCCTGGCTGAGAGAAGCATAGTCGTCAAGCCGGGAGTTTCATGCCGTCCGTGCGGCAGGGCGCGCTGCGCTAGAGGCCGGGTAAACGGGTGTATATCCGGAGTGGAGATCGACGAGGTTTTTCAGGCAGCCAGGGAATTGCTGGAAGGGGAGAACAGGAGGCAGTATGGGCGGGATAGTCATTAAACAGGGTGACATTACCGGCGAAGACGTGGACGTTATCGTAAACGCGGCCAATACGGGCCTCAGGGGAGGAGGCGGTGTGGACGGCGCTATCCACAGGGCAGCAGGCCCCTCGGTAATGGACGAATGCAGAAAGATAGGCGGATGCAAGACAGGTTCCGCTGTTGTTACGAACGCGGGCAGTCTTAAGGCTGACAGGATCATCCATACCCCCGGACCTGTCTGGCGCGGCGGGAACGCGGGAGAAGCGGAACTTTTGAGGGATTGTTATAAAAACAGTTTTTCTCTGGCCGTGGAGAACGGCTTGAGGACCATAGCCTTCCCCTCCATAAGCACGGGAATATACGGATACCCTGTCGAAAAAGCCGCCAGGATCGCGCTGGAAGAAGGAATAAAGCGCATTGACGATTTTGAGGAGATACGGTATATATGTTTTTCCCCGGCGGATTATCGAATATACCGGCATACTCATGAGGAATTGACGAAAACGAGATGAAAAGTCCGGTTAAAAAAGGCGCGATATTCGCGTCAATTGCGTTAATAATAGTTTTAGGTTTTGCCGTTTACGGCAATTCGCTGGGTGGGGATTTTCTGTGGGACGACGGTTATTTGGTAGAAGATAATGCCTACACAAGAGACTGGTCTCATACAGGGGATTTTTTTTCCGGGGAACAGTCAACAAAGACCATTGCCCCACAGTTCAGCTTCTATCGTCCGTTTCAGATGATCACTTACGTAATGGATTACTCATTATGGGGACTGGATGTAAGAGGGTATCATCTTACGAATATCCTGCTGCATGTTTCCGTGGCTCTGGCTCTTTTCTGGATGGTCAATATCCTTTTCGGGGATGTGCTGCTTTCTTTTCTGACAGGTCTTTTTTTCGTGACACACCCGGTACATACTGAAGCGGTCAGCTATATCTCGGGCCGTTCAGATCCTCTCGCAGCGCTGTTCATGCTGCTTTGCTTCATATTTTATGTTAAAGAGCTTAACTCGCAAAAGAAGCGCTTTTATTTCCTCATGATATTGGCCTATATCGGAGCGCTTCTATCCCGGGAAACCGCCATGATACTGGTGGCGCTATTATTGCTTTATCACTTTGTTTTTGGCAGGAAGATCGAGTTTAAGGGGTTTCTGTCGTTGTCAGGGATTACTTTTATATATATCCTGTTAAGGCTTACTGCTCTGCGGGGCCTTCTTGCCGTATCAGCCGTCCCGACCCATTTTTCCCAGAGGTTTCCCGGTTTTTTCGCGGCCATTACCGGTTACACGCGGCTTTTGACATTGCCGGTCCATCTTCATATGGAATACGGAGCTGAACTGTTCAAATTGAGCGAGCCTGAAACAATAACGGGGGTTCTGCTGGTGTTATTTTTCCTGGTCTATGCCTGGGGAAAAAGAAAGAGCAGTAAGTTGCTTTTTTTCTCCGTATTCTGGTTTTTCCTTGCGCTGCTGCCGGTTTCCAACCTTTATCCGGTTAATGCTTACATGGCGGAGCACTGGCTGTATCTGCCGTCCATAGGTTTTTTTTTATTATTGGCTGGGGGGGTATGCTGGCTTTACAGGAGCCGGTCACTGAAGATATGTTCCATGGTTTTAATGATATACATACCGTTATTTTACGCTTATTCAACGGTCAAACAGAACGGCTATTGGAGCGATCGAATAACCTTCTATGAGCGGACATTGCGATATGCCCCGGATAGTGTCCGGGTTCATAATAATCTCGGGAATGCATACCTGAAGGCGGGGAGAAAGGAGGAGGCCATAGCTTCATATAAGAACGCACTGGCGGTCGATCCGGGTTACGCGGAGGCATACTATAACCTTGGCAGCGTATACGTGGATACCGGCAGGAAAGAAGAGGCTATCTCCTTGTTCAAAAAAGCGGTAATGATCGATCCGGATTACGCGGAGGCATACTATAATCTTGGTAACGCGTATGTAGATACCGGCAGGGAAAAAGAAGCTATAGCTTTCTATGAGAAGGCCCTGGAGGTCGATCCGGATTACGCTGAGGCCTACAATAACCTTGGTGTCGCATACGCCGCTGCCGGCAGAAGAGATGAGGCCGTTGCTTCATACAGGAAGGCGCTGGCGATCAATCCGGCTCATGCGGGGGCATACACCAACCTCGGCATTGTATACGCTGCCGCCGGTAAGAACGAAGAAGCCATAGCCATGTATACAAAGGCGCTGCGGATCGACCCGGATTTTGCCGCGGCATATAACAACCTGGCGGCCGCGTATTATTATGAGGGGCAGTATGCCCGCGCGATCAGATATTGCGATAAGGCGGTTAAGCTGGGGCTTAAGGTCCCTCCCAAACTTCTGGAAATGCTGGAGCCGTACAGAGAAGAATAGCATGCAAAGCGATATGAAACAGATTAAACGCATATTGATCACAAGGACCGACAGGCTGGGTGACGTGGTGCTTTCCACTCCTGTAATACGGTATATGCGCGGGAAGTATCCCGGCGCGTATATCGCTTTTATGGTAAGGCCGGAGAACCGCGACGTGGTCGCTAATAACCCTCACCTTGACGAGGTCATAATTTATGACAAGCGCGGGTCCCAGAAGAGCTTCTGGAATACGGTCCGTTTCGCCTTCGGTCTCAGAAAAAAAAGGTTCGATACGGCAATAGCGCTGCATCCCACGAACAGGGTGCATATTATACTGTTTCTTGCCGGGATCCCCTTGCGGATAGGGTATGATAGAAAAATGGGCAGGCTGCTCACCAGAAGGATCCCGCATCATAAACAGGAAGGCGATAAACACGAGGTTGATTACAGTTTTGGTCTTCTGGAACACGCCGGCTTCGATATCACTAAGGCTGACCGGCGGCCTTATATGGAAACGGGCGATAAAGAGAGACACATGATCGATTCTATACAGAAGAATTTTGGTATCGGTGATAATTTTATCGCCGTTCACGCAGGCGCCAGTTGCCCGTCGAAGAGATGGATGCCGGAAAGGTTCGCCCGCGCTGCGGATATCCTGAGCGAAAAATACAGTTCCGATATTGTCCTGGTCGGCGGGGATGAAACCGTGGAATACAGTAGTTTGACGGTTTCCAGGATGAAACATAAAGCGGTCGATCTGACCGGTATGCTGCTTGTAGGCGAACTCGCTGAACTCCTTTCCAGGTGCCGGTTGTTTATCTCCAATGACTCCGGGCCTGTGCATGTGGCTGTGGCGGTAAGGACCCCGGTGATAGTCATTTTTGGACGCAATGACCCCGGGCTTTCCCCCGGAAGGTGGGGGCCGTTGGGAGAGAAGGATATAGTGTTTCATAAGGACGTCGGATGCAGGACATGTCAGGCACATAAATGCGAAAAGGATTTTGCATGCCTCAGAGCGGTCACGGTCGATGAAGTGGTCGGTGCCGCGGGAAATATTCTTACCACCAGCTCCAGGTCTACACATTTACAAAAGCGGCAAAATCAAGAGCGCTGATAATTCCAATTCTTACCAGCTCCAGGTCTACACATTTACATGTAAATGTGTAGACCTGGAGCTGGTAAGAAGGGAGCTGGAGGATGGAGCTTGAAAGGAGGACCGGGGGATGAGTCTTTTACAGGGGCTGCAGTCTTCGTGTAAAGGCTCTTGCTTCTCTTATCCAAAAGGGCTATAATATGGGCTTTAACAAGTCCCCATGCATGAATGCAGGGGCTTAACGGCATTTTTTGGTAAAATACAACATAGGAGAAAGTATGGGTACAGAAGAAAAATTGGAGGTTGCGGTAAACGACGGGAATTTTGGGGCTGAGGTGCTCGGGTCTGATCTGCCGGTATTGGTGGATTTCTGGGCGGAATGGTGCGGCCCCTGCTTTATGATCGCGCCGGCAGTCGAAGAGATAGCCAGGGAGTACCAGGGCCGGCTTAAAGTCTGCAAATTAAATGTCGATCAGGGATCGCAGACATCGTCCAGTTATGGTGTTATGAATATACCCACCTTGATGATCTTTAAAAACGGGGAAATGGTGGACAGACTGGTCGGAGTGGTCCCCAAGGGCGACATTATTTCCAGGATAGATGTCCATATTTGAGGCAGATCAGATACAGAAAATTGATTTTTCCTACCGAAAGTTTACTTTGTCGATGGTAAGCAATATTCACCTGATGGGGTATTCCAAGACAATTGACATTCCGCGGAAACGCGTGTTAAAATAACCGCTTGTTTTTATATATTAATTATTTAATGCGGGGGGTAAAACCGTGAAACAATACAAGTATTCCACCCTGGCAAACATCGTAGAAAGGTTTCACAAAAAAAGGTTGATGGTAATAGGGGATCTTCTTCTTGACCAGTTTATATGGGGAGAGGTTTCCCGTATTTCACCTGAAGCGCCTGTTCCCGTAGTCTGGGTCAAGGACGATGAGTTCATGCCTGGCGGGGCATGCAACGTGGCTAACAACCTTGCGAAACTGGGAGCCAGGGTATCCCTTGTCGGGGTTGTCGGGGAAGATGAGACGGCCGGGATATTAGAAGGGCTGCTTAAGGAAAGGAATATTTGCACAGAGGGAATAATTACCGATAGAGAGAAACCCACGATCCTTAAAACGCGGGTTATTGCTCACCATCAACAGGTCGTGCGCATTGACAGGGAGAATGTTAATCAGATTACGGGGAAAAATCTGGCGAGGATTCAGGACCATATCAAGCAGAACATTCGAAATGTCGACGGCGTAATAATCGAGGATTACGGGAAAGGGGTCATTACGCCTTCCCTGCTTAATATAGTGGTCCCTTTGGCGAAAAGACACGGCAAGATCATTGCGGTAGATCCGAAGGAGAATCATTTTTCCTATTACAAGGGGGTCGATGTCATAACCCCTAATCATCATGAGGCCGCAAAAGCCGTGGGTTTTCCGCTCGATAACAACGAGACGCTGAAAAGGGCAGGGGAGAGACTTGTCAAAAAGCTTAAAGCAGAGGTCATACTTCTGACGCTTGGCGAGGAAGGGATGATGGTCTTTGAGAAAGCAACCCCCCCCCGCAGGATTCCCACGCTGGCCCAGGACGTGTTTGACGTCTCGGGCGCCGGGGATACGGTTATAGCGGTGTATACGCTGTCCGTTATAAGCGGGGGCTCTCCGATAATTGCGGCCCATATCGCCAACTGTGCCGCTGGTATCGTAGTGGGTAAAGTCGGCGTTACAGCCGTAGGAAAAGAAGAATTGATGGATAGGCTGAGGCAGGAGACCGTAAGAGAAAAACGGAGGGGGACATAATGAAGATAGTGGCTGTAATACCCGCCAGGTGGCATTCGACCAGGCTCAAAGGGAAAGTCCTGGCGGATATAAACGGTAAACCCATGATCCAGCATGTCTGGGAGAGGGTCAGCCGGGCGCATGAAGTTGATGAGGTTATCGTTGCCGTGGATAAGGAAAGAGTGCTGAAAGTCGTCGAATCCTTTGGCGGCAAAGCCGTTTTCACTTCACCGGAGCAGCCTTCGGGCACGGACCGGATCGCCGAGGTCGCAAGTACGGTCGATGCTGATATTTTCATTAACGTTCAGGCTGATGAGCCCCTTATTCATCCTTTTATGGTGGATGAGTTGGCCCAGGTGTTTGAATATGAGCGGAATGTCCAGATAGCGACGCTTGTTAAACGGATCCACAGAAGAGAGGAGGTCATCGACGCCAATGTGGTTAAATGCGTGGTGGACAGAAAAGGGTTCGCGTTATATTTTTCCAGGAGTCTGATCCCTTATATTTGCGGGAAAGGGTTGAACAAAGTCCCGGCCGAGTCGGATCCCGGGGATATAAGCGGAAGGTATTTCAAGCATATCGGGTTATATTCGTATACAAAGGATTTCCTTTTTACTTATACCAATCTTCCGAAATCCACGCTGGAAATCGCGGAAAAGCTGGAACAGCTTCGTGTGCTCGAACACGGATACAAAATAAAGACCGTGGAAACGCGGTATGATACAATGGGCGTTGATACCCAGGAAGATCTTGAAAAGGTGAGAGAGATACTGAAACAGGGTCAGGAGCATCTGGAAGTCATCGGGGAGCAGGCATGAGCATAAGACCGGTAAAGATCGGGGATATAACTATCGGTAGGGGCAGGCCTCTTGCTCTGATCGCCGGCCCATGTGTGATCGAATCCGCTGAAAGTGCCATGGAACACGCCCGGCAGATAAAGAAGATAGCGGGCAGGCTCGATATACCGTTCATCTTCAAG
>QNCM01000015.1 GCA_003644505.1 Candidatus Makaraimicrobium thalassicum
TGACTTATCATGATAATGCCACCTCCTGCCATATCGTCCTCCTTTCGAAGCAACGATTATAGCACTTTCGAAGTGTAACATTTCTATTTTGTCAGAATGTAACATTATCATTTTGGTGTTACATCAGATTTGAGAACGCCCGCGATTATTCCCAGACTACCCTGCCGTTAACATAAAGTATGTTTCCCCCGCCCTCAGCGTGGTTTTTCGCCTTGTCCCTCACAAGGGGTGTCAGCGAAGAATTCCTGGCGGATAACCCTGCCGTATATATATAATCCGGCTCCCCGGGTGTCCCTATTACCTCAGTCGCGGGACAATCCATCAGACGCCTGTCAGCCAGATAATGTTCGTCGTAAAGGGTCTTAAGCGTGGGCGGAAATTTCTTTTTATGCTCCCCCGCGTAAATGTATAACGCCAGCCCTATCTGGCGCAGGTTATTCGCGCATATGGTCTTTTCCATCTTTCGATAGTTATGCCGGATAACCGGCATCATCACCCCCCCCACAATAAGCACTATGACGAAAACCAGCAGCAACTCACTTATCGTAAAACCTTTTTCAGGGCCCCGCATCACAGTAATGCCTCCACTTCGCCGATTATGACCCCGGCCATCTGCCTCTTGGTGAGTTCCTCAAACCTTTTAATATTACCGCCGGCGTCAATGAGGATATACTCTTTCTCCCCAGGCCCGAACGGGTCTGTCTCCGTGTCTTTCTTGTTAATAATGATCATGTCCAGGCTTTTCGCTTTAAGTTTATTTTGCCCGTTCTCGACCGGGTTTTCCGATTCAAGAGCGAACCCTACCTTTACAAGACCTTCTCTTTTACCCACTTCCAGCAGAATGTCCGTATTCTTCACGAACCTGACGGACAATGTTTCCTTTTTTTTGATCTTGTGTTTTTTTTCTTTCTCCGGCCGGAAATCGCAGACCGCCGCCGCCATTATCAGACAATCGCACTCACTTACCCGTTCGACCACTCTGTCTCTCATTTCCCCCGCCGTTTTAACACCCACGGTCTCCACGCCTGCCGGCGGGGACAAGTTTACGGGTCCGCTTATCAGACACACATCAAACCCTCTTTCTGCGCATTCCGCGGCTATCTCATACCCCATCATTCCGGTAGAATAGTTGGAAATATACCTGACAGGATCCAGAGGTTCGATGGTAGGTCCCGCCGTTACCAGGATCTTGCCGGCGGGGGTGGAGTCTTTATCCATTTTCAAATATTCATGCACTGTGTGCATCGATACTACGTTCCTAAAACCCTCTCCGTTTCTTCGACTATTCTCTCCAGCGGCGCCAGGCGCCCCTCGCCTTCACGTCCGCACGCCAGAGGCCCTTTTGCGGGATCGATAAAATGATACCCATTCTGCCTGAGATGCTCTATTTTTTCCCGCACAATGGGATTATTGAACATCTTATCATTCATGGCCGGCGCAAAGACCACTGGACAGCCCGCGGCACATACTGTTGACGTCAGGATGTCGTCACAGATCCCTGCGGACACTTTCCCGATTATATCAGCGGTCGCGGGCGCGACCAGGATCACATCCGCCTCATCGGCCAGAGAAATGTGAGGGGGGCTGCTGTTTTCGGACAAACGAAACATGCCCCTGACTACTCGTTCCCCCGTGAGCGTCTCAAGCGTCAGCTGTGTGATAAACCGCCCGGCGGAACGGGACATCATACAACGCACGGCATATCCTTTTTCCCGGAAAAGACCGATAAGGCTGCAGGCCTTGAAACTGGCGATGCTCCCGGTCACCCCCAGAAGTATGTTTTTCTTCATAATGCGGCTCCGCTAAACTCCCTTCAGCCTGACTTTATCCTCGGCTATCTCCTGGAGAGCAATCGTGGTAACCTTGTCTTTTGGTTCCGTTCCAACCAGCTTTTTCATTCCGGCGTTAAGTTCTACGGCCCTTAACGCCGCCAGGTTGCACAATTTATAAATACTACCGGTTTTTTCCAACAGGCTGTCCCTTGACACCTTCCTCATCTCTCCTTATCCTTTCTTATTTTATATTGTCTTTCCGGCGGTCCCTTTCGGTCTCTACTATGGTCCTGAGTTCTTCCGCCGCCTTTTCTAAATTTTCATTAACGATCAGATAATCATACTCGTCCGCGGATGCAATCTCGGCCCTGGACTCTTTCAGCCGGAGGGAAACCTGTTTTTTCTGATCCGTGTTTCTTTTCTTAAGCCTTGTTGCCAGTTCTTCAACCGACGGCGGCATTATGAACACGCTTATGCTTCCGGGAAAATCCTTTTTGACCGTCCTGGCGCCTTTAACGTCTATACTCAGGATTATATCCGTTCCTTCCTCTAACGCCTCCTGGATCTGTTCCCTTGAAGTACCGTAATAGTTCCCGAAGTTCTCTTCCCATTCCAGAAACTTCCCGTTCTCGATTCTCTCCCTGAATTCCTCTCTGGAAACGAATATGTAGTCCTGCTTATCCGTTTCCCCCTCTCTGGGCTGTCTTGTCGTATATGATATGGATCTCTTTATCCGGGGAACATTTTCCAGTAAACGGGTTATGAGTGTCGTTTTCCCGCTGCCGCTAGGGGCGGAAAGTACTATTATCAGAGGCTCCGTTTTCATAAAGCGGTGCGCCATGCGCTATTCCACATTCTTTACCTGCTCCCGTATCTTTTCTATATCGCTTTTTAGCTCTATAACGGTCTGAGATATCCTGAAATCGCTTGATTTCGCCCCAATGGTATTCGCCTCCCTCTGCATTTCCTGGGCGATAAAGTCCAGCTTCTTTCCCGCGTCCGCTTTCACGTTACACATAACGTCTTTATAGACGACCAGATGCCCTTTCAGGCGGGTGATCTCTTCGGCTATATCACAATTTTTGGCGAATAAAGCCACTTCTGTCTCCAGCCTGCCTTTCTCCATCTCGGCATTCTTCGCGATATCCCGGATAGACTGGACCAGTTTCTTGCGGTATCCGGCAACGCTCTGTTTTCCGTATTTCCTGATCTTCTGGATGTTCTTTTCCATTCTGCGGAGCCGCGTATTAAAATCTTCAGCCAGGCGCAGCCCTTCGCTTTTCCTGTACTCGAGCAGCTTCTCGAGCGCTTTTTCCAGCGCTCTCCTGATATACGGCCAGATCTTTTCCTCTTTCCTCTCAACACTGCTTTCCATTACCCCGGGGAAACCTATCAGCGCCTGTATCTGTATCTCCCCCTTGACCCCCAGGCTTTTCTGGACTTTTTTAATCTTCCTGAGGTATTCCCGGGCAACGTTCGCGCTTATTTCTATCTTGTGCAGGCTTTTCTGGCCATCGCCGCCTTCCCTGGCTATCCTGACGAAAACCTTTCCCCGGAATATCTTCTTTTCCAGGATCCGCTTTATCTTCTCGTCCAGGAGAAAAAAACCGTTGAACGGATTACAGACAACGCTCAGGCTTTTATGGTTCAGGGTTTTGATCTCCGCGATTATCCTGCCATATGGGCACTTTTCCGTGCCTTTGCCAAACCCGGTCATTGATCTTATCATCTTTTTCCCGGACGCTCTCTTGCGCCTGCCTGCCGCAGCGATCACACCCACCTCCGCTTCTTTGTTGTTTCCATGACCTCGGTCACAGGATAAATATCTATCAGTATCTCATCCGGTTCGAACCAGAGTTTTATTTCCCTTTCGGCATCACCGGCATTGGCGGAAGCATGCGTGACATTCTCATATACCCCCGCTGTGGTGATCCTGCCATATGCGCCCCTTATTGAGACAGCATCCGCTTCTTCCGGATTGGTCGCCCCGCAGATATCCCTCACCTTTTTGATAGCGCTTTCTCCCCAGTATATGAGCGCCATGACTTTCTTTTTATGGTATTCCCCCATAATGTACCGGATAAGGTCTTCGAAGAAAGGCTGGTCCTTCAACTGGCAGTAATGTTTTTCGGCCAGCTCGCGGGAAACCTTTACTACCTTCGCCCCCACGATGTCCAGCTTTGTCTCTGACAGCCTCGTCAGGACATTACCCGTCAGGGATTTTTTTAATCCGTCCGGTTTTATTAAAACAAGTGTCTGTTCCAGCATATTCCCCTTCTTTTCATTAAAAACATCCCAGCGCCCCTATTTTAACAACTGCCAGTAAAAAGTCAATGTTTTAAGCGCCCTTAGCTTCCCGCCCCGACGCTTCCGATCCCGCATCGTTTTCCAGTTCCACTCCCGGAGTGGCTACTCCCGGAGTGGCTACTCCCGGAGTGGAAAAAAGGTCAAAAGACGACTATAAACTCGCCGCGGGGGTTGATCTTTGAAAAATGTTCCAGATGCCGGCTGGCTTTTTCTCGCCTTATTTCTTCAAACTTCTTGGTTATTTCCCGCGCCAGCACGACTTCGCGGTCCCCCAGGATATCGAGGAAGTCCTCCAGGAATTTTATTATCCTGTGCGGGGATTCATAAATTATTACGGTTCTTTCTTCGCCTTTCAGACTTTCCAGCTGCCTGCGTCTGCGCGCCCCGCGGTTCGAAAGAAACCCTTCAAAAATAAACTTGTGAGTCGGCCTGCCGGATAAGACCAGCGCGGCTACAAATGCCGTGGGCCCGGGAACCGCAGCAATGGGAATGTCGTTTTTTATGCATTCCCCTATTAGCGCGCTGCCGGGATCGGAAATACCCGGCGTGCCGGAATCAGAGATCAGCGCGATATTCCTGCCGCCCAGCAATGTCTCGATAAGCCGCGGGGTCTTTCTCTTCAGGTTGTATGAATGAAAGCTGGTAAGAGCTCCGCTTATCCCATGGGCCCTCAGCAAAACCTTTGACCTGCGTGTATCCTCCGCGGCTATCAGGTCCACCTCCTTGAGGATCCGTATAGCCCGTAACGTCATGTCCTCAAGATTCCCTATGGGCGTACTGACAATATAGAGTGTTCCCGGTACCGTCATTTCCCTACTTCGGAAGAGCCGTCATAACAAATACCATCACAAAGAGCGCCACTGTCTCGATGACTCCCAGGACCATTATGTAGTTACCGAACCCTTTCCCGCTCTCAGCCAGGGCGTCCGCCGCGGACGCTCCGGCCTTGCCCTGCATCCAGGCCGAACAGCCCATGGCCATCCCAGCGGCAAGTCCCATAACCATCTGAAAAGGATACACCGCGGGATCAAGATTGGCACTTTGTATGGCGTTCCTCAGTATCATCCCGTAAATAGTCTGTGAGAGGGGCGCCCCCACAAAGGCGATCAGGATAAAAGGCGCCATCTTGTTCTGCATAAACGCCTTCTTCCATGCGCCGATCGCGGCCATGCCAGCGGCTCCCGTGCCTAAAGCCGACCCTATCGCCGCGAAGGTCAGCGAAAGCCCCATATCTCCTAATCCTGAAACCATGCTTCCTCCTTCTATGTTAAAACTCAACTATGCGTAGTTCCGTAGTTCCGATGCGGGATCGGAACCGGGCGTTATTCTTATTTCTCGCAGAACGGCTCATACTTCTTGCCGGACCATTGCATCCCTAAATGGCTCGAGAACTCAAGCATATTCAGTCTTATGCCGTGAACGATAACCGCCATAAACCCCAGGATAATATTCAGCGTATGCCCCAGAAAAAGAATCACCGTCGCGGCCAGGGCGCCGATCACGCTGTGAACACCGCCTGCGAGGGCCATGTCATTAAAACTTTTAGCGACGATCACCGTAGCGTATCCTACCGCGAACAGCCTTAAATAGGAGACGATATCCGAAAATGAACTGATAACGCTCAGCGGCAATTCCGCCAGTGTCCCGAGCACGCCTTTAAGGATGCCTTTCTGTGGATTTGAGAACAGGAGGACAAGACCCGCGCCCAGAACGAACAGCCAGAGAGCGGACGAAGGGAATGCCTTGCTGATAACGAACTTTCCAGCGGCAAAAAACATTCCCCACAGGATCATGATCCATCCCGCCTCAGCCAGGGCTCTGGCGGAATTGATCACCTTCAGCCCCCTTAAAAAATGGGCAATGGTCAGATGCACGGCTCCTATCAAAAAGCAGATATATATCAAAAAGTCCTGGTTATTGTCCGCGAAACTGTTCACCCTCTCGATAACCAGACCTTTAAAAAAAGGCAGCTGCGCTATCTTCTCCGCTCCGAACCATGTGCCTGTGACCGTACCCCAGACGATCGTTCCCACGCTTAAAAGGTACATCAAAAAAAACGGCTCAGTCGGCAGATCTTTCAACCTGCGGCGCGCCAAAAACGTCACCAGAAGAAAAAAAAGACCGTACCCCGCGTCACCTATCAGCATCGCGAAGAACAGACTGAAAAAGACCAGAAAATAAAAACTTATGTCAAATTCATTGTATCCCGGGAGTGTGTTCATGAACTGAAAGACCGGATCGATAATACTGATCCATCTGGGATTAGTTATGACCGTCGGGGTCTCGTCGGGGTTGTCCGGTTCTTCTATGAGATATCCCAGCCCGTGATGTTCCGCCATGGACGTAATCTTAGAAAGCATTTTGACGGGGCAAAATCCCTGAAGATACGAAAACTTTCCTTCCTCCTGCATCCCGAACTTGACTTTCAGGACTTCCCTTTCTCCTTTCAGTTTCCTTTCACACTTCTTTATCGCCTCAAGAGCACGGGCCGCTTCTTTGAGAAAACCATCTATCTCCGCTATCCCGCTGTTCAATCCTTCCAGTTCCTCTGTCATTTTTTCCGGACCCGCCGGCGGCGGCGTCATCTCCTCAAAGACCGGCGTTTCCTCATCCAAACCCCGGGATACGGCCACAAGATACGCATACCCTCTTTTTTCCCCGATAACATAATACCCTTTATCCTGCCCGGGCTTATTAAGCTCATTTTTTCTTGCGCGGTAAAACCTGATGCTTATCCCTTTTGCTTTTAACTCCGCGATGTCTTCGGGGTCGAATCCACCCCACGGCTCAAACCATTGTATCTGCCTTTTCAGCTCCTCGATACTTGTCAATAAACTCTCTTTTGCGGTCCGGGCGGTCTCGACTTTGTCGGCCATCTCAAGGATATCCCTTTCGTGCGAACTCTCCCGCATTTCCTCCCCGCGCTTTTCCGCGTACGGAGAAAGTATTGAGAGCATCCTTTCTATTTTCGATATCCTGTCCTCAAGAAAATTTATTTCATGGTGAACGGGCGTTTTTACATGCCTGATATGGAGCACCCCTGCCCTCTTGAGCCAGGGAAGGAACTTCTCCCTTTCATTTTCCGAGACCAGCACCGTAATTTTTTTCATCCGTTCGATCATGCCCTGACCTTTTCCACCCGGCTTTTCAGTATCTTCTCTTTGGCTATCTTGCCTGTCACAACAGCCGCTGTCCGCATATCGCCCAGGTAAATCTGTATTTTTCTGATGTTCTCGCGTTTTTCGGGGATCAATACCTTCTCAAAAAGGTTCACTCTCTGGGTCGTGATCCTTAACTCTTCCCTGACAAGGGCATCCTGCTTTTTCAGTACCTCTATCTTAGCGTTTAAAGTCATGACTTTTTTAAGCGCTTCTATGCCGTAATCCAGCCACAAAGGGGTCCTGACCGGATCATACTCCTCTTCCCTGAAAACCGCTTTATCAAAAACCGGGACGTCAATACCCGCGATATTATCTAAAACCGTCACGACCTCTTCCAGCCTGACCAGTTTTTCCAGGCCGGTATCCTCGGCAAAAACATCCACCCATTTATATATCAGGGCCTTGGCATACGCTCTCTGCCGCTTCAACTCTTCCATGGCGTGATGCAGCTTAAGTATCTCCGTCTGCAATTGTTGTTTTTTAAGCAGCAGCACCGGAAGGTACTGGACATATCGTTTGAGCGCGTCTTTCTGTTTTTTAAACTCGTTTTTCGTAAGTCTTATCTTTGCCATGATTCGCCGCTCATCGCTCTATCCCGGCCAGAACTCTTCCAGAAGCTCGGTCCGGAAATTCGTCTCCTCGGGCTTGAAGCATCGTGCCAGGATCTCCCAGCCGTTATCAAGCGCTTTTTCCAGCGGGATGTTCACCTTCAGGTCCATCATCTGGGCCTCAAAAAGATTACCGTATCTCAAAAGCTGCTTATCCCATTCGCTCATCCTGAAGCCCATGGACCTTTTCTCTTCCGCCTCCCTGTACTTGGAGTAAAGCTGTATCATGCCGTCCATGACAGCCCTGTGATCCTTCCGGGTATCCTTGTTAACCAGCTGTTTCAACCTGCTCAGGGACCCGAAAGGCTCGATCCTCCCGTTCCTGAGATAGAACTGCCCTTCCGTAATGTAGCCCGTGTTATCGGGGACAGGATGAGTAACGTCGTCCCCCGGCATGGTGGTAACAGCCAGTATCGTAATAGAACCCGCCCCCTCAAAATCAACGGCCTTTTCATATCTTGAGGCAAGCTGGCTGTATAAGTCGCCGGGATATCCCCTGTTGGAGGGGACCTGTTCCATTGTTATGGCGATCTCTTTAAGAGCATCGGCAAAATTCGTCATATCAGTAAGAAGCACCAGGACCCTTTTGCCTTCAAGGGCGAATTTCTCGGCTACTGCCAGAGAAAGATCAGGGACCATAAGGCCTTCAACCGTCGGATCCGCCGCCGTATGCATAAAAAATATGGTCCTGCTGAAAACTCCGCCTTCTTCAAGGGTCTTCTTAAAGTACATATACTGATCATACTTCAGTCCTATACCCCCCAGGACGATTATGTCTACTTCGGCCTGAAGCGCTATCCTGGCCAGGAGCTCGTCATATGGTTCCCCGGAGACAGAAAAGATCGGAAGTTTTTGCGATTCAACCAGTGAGTTGAAGACATCTATCATCGGGATATTCGTCCTGACCATCCGGCCGGGGATGACCCTTTTTGACGGATTCGCGGGAGGCCCCGCGATCTCGATCATGTTCTCCGTAACCGCCGGACCTTTATCCCTGGGCTGGCCGCTTCCGTTGAATATCCTGCCCAGCATATTGTAAGAAAACCCCACTTTCATCGGATGCCCCAGGAACCGCACTTCGTCCCCCGTGGATATGCCTCTTGCCCCGGCAAACACCTGAAGATACACCATCTCCCCGTCAAGCCGTATCACCTGGGCTAAAGAAGAACCCCTTGAAGTCGAGACTTCGGCAAGCTCCTCATATGCTATCCCGCTCGTTTTAACGGTCACGACATTTCCCGCGATGCTCAATATCCTGGTACACACTTTCCTCATGCTATTTACCTTTCAATAAACTGTCTATCTCGTTTTCCTGGGTTTTGAACTCACTGGATTCCCATTCCTTATAGTTCCAGTCTATGAACCTGTGCCTCAAATTGTAAAAGAAATCCCGTCCCTCTTCCTTGTCTTTAAAAGAGAACTCCCCGCGTAATACTCCTATTACCTTCGCGAACACATACTTCTGCCGCGGGACCGTTGTCGCGGCATCCACCTCGTCAAAACCGTTCTGCTGCAGATACACGCTGTCGAGGAAATCGCTCTTGAGATAGACCACAAAATCTTCCAGGGACGTCCCTTCCTCTCCCACGACCTTCATCATCTGGCTTACTTCCTCGCCCTTGAACAGTATGTCCCTGGCTATCTTGATCTGTTCCGGCGCTATAACGCCTCCGTATTTACTCCAGCTTTCCAGCGGATCGATCGACGGGAACCTCCTTGCTTCCGCCCTGTCCCGGGACAGGCCGTGGAAAGCTCCTACGACCTTAAGCGTGCTCTGGGTCACGGGCTCCTCGAAATTGCCGCCGGCCGGGCTTATCGTGCCCCCTATTGTAAGGCTTCCTATCCTGCCGTCATGAAGCCGCACCAGACCGGATCTCTCATAAAAACTGGCGATGCGGGACTCAAGATAAGCCGGGTATGCCTCCTCTCCGGGTATTTCCTCAAGCCTCCCGGAGATCTCTCTCATTGCCTGCGCCCATCGCGAGGTTGAATCAGCCAGAAGAAGCACATCAAGCCCCATCTGCCTGTAATACTCCGCTAAAGTAGCCGCGGTATATACGGAAGATTCCCTCGCGGCAACGGGCATCGAGGAAGTATTACATATAATTATGGTCCTTTCCATCAATGCCCGCCCTGTCCGGGGATCTATGATCTCCGGGAATTTCTTCAGCGTTTCAACGACTTCCCCGGCCCTTTCCCCGCAGGCCGCTATTATAACGATATCCACTTCCACGTGGCGGCTGGTTATCTGCTGCAGCACGGTTTTCCCCGCGCCAAAGGGGCCGGGGATACAGTATGTTCCGCCTTTCGCAACCGGGAAAAGCGTGTCGATGATCCTGACCCTTGTCGGCAGCGGATCCCGGGGATGCAGCTTTTCCTTATACGCGTCTATAGGTATCTTTACCGGCCAGTCGAATGTCATGGTCGCGTCTATGACCTTCCCTGCCGGATCCTTCAGCCTGGCGATCTTCTTATCGACGCTGTAACTGCCCTCAGGCGCTACCTCTTCAACCACATACTCCGCGTAAAGATCAAAAGGCACCATTATTTTATGTTCGAAAACGCCTTCCGGCACAGTCCCCAGGACGCTTCCCCCTGTGACTTTATCGCCCTTTCTCGCCCGGGGGCTGAATTCCCATTGCCGGTCGAACGAAATAGCGCTCAGCTCCACTCCTATCGGAAGAAAGGACCCGAATTCTCTAGCCATCTCGGGAAGAGGATTCTGCAGCCCGTCATATATCTGCCCTAAGAGCCCCGGGCCCAGCTGGACCGACAGCATTTTCCCCGAAAACTCGACTTCATCGCCGATCTTTATTCCTTTGGTATATTCAAACACCTGCAGGAACGCGTTACTGCCGTCGATCTTTATAACTTCCGCCTTTAACCTTTTTCCCCCCGTTAATACGTACGCGACCTCATTCTGAATAATATCACCGCGGAACTCTACCGTTACCATGTTCCCGTTAACAGCCGTTATCCTGCCCGATAGCCTGCTCATAATTTACCTCGCATAACTTGTAAAAAATTCCCTCTCCTTTATCCTTGTCGAACACTCCCAGCCTCTCCAGTATCTGCAGTTTCAAAAAGTAAACTACCAGCCAGTTTACGTCAAAATGATACGACGCCCCCTTTTCTTCCAGAAAATCCCACCGAAACCTCTCCAGCTTCTCTTCCATAAGAAGAGGAGTCTCGAGTCCCATGATCTCTTTCAGCCGTTCCGGCACTTTATAGCCCCCGGCCCGTTTTCTGGAAGCCCTGACGCGCGCAAGTTCCTCCCTTAACCCCGAATCAAAGCTTTTCCACTCCCGTAAAAGGTCTATCTCCTCCTCGGCTATCTCAAAGCGCCACATCTCCGCCGCCAGTAGCGTCTCCATGTCTGCCGGTGAAAGCCATTTCTTACATTCCGAAATAAACATATCCCTGTCAACAGGAGGGCTGTCCCCGAAGCCGAGATACGGCAGTGACGCCACAAGGTAATAATATTTGTTCATCTACCCTTCCAGTATCTCTGTTATTTTAGGGCCAAGGAACGATTTAAACGCTTCCGCGATCGCTTCATCCGTAAAATCATAATAGGAGTGTTTCCCCTTTTCCCCTACCCGGAACCCTTTCTCCACGTTAGGGGACGCCTTTAAGGTCACACCCTTTGCCATTTTCGATTTAAGCCCGGCGAAAAGGATATGTTCCAGCGCTGTCCTGTCTTTTTTACTCAGCAGGACTTCCAGCTCAACATCCCCGTCCTTGTTGAAATTCTCCACAAGACGGGCGATCATATCCTTAAGAACCTTCGGTGAAAGCTGTTCAGTCACCTCTTTTTTGACGATCCTGTCAAAAAGCGCGATGATATCTCCCCGCAGACCGAGAATAACATCCCGCGCGGCCTGTTTTATGGCCTCTTCCCCGTTTTTTCTGAGCCTTTTATCCTCTTCCCCGGCTTTCCTTATAATCTCCTCTTTTTCTCTTTCAGCCATTTCTATAATGCTCTTCGCTCTTTCCTCTGCCTGGCTGATTATGTCAGCGGCTCGCTTTTCAGCCTCTCCAACGCCCTCTTCTTTTATCTTCTCGATTATATTTTTCAGATCCATTTCCATGGCCTTCTCCTTTTTCCGTCGCTCGTGACTCGTGGCTCGGTGTTATCCCAGCACTTTGACGCTAAGCCCGGGATCCCGGTTTTACAAGAGGAATGCCTTCCTGGCAGAATGGGCATTCCTTTTCTTTAAAAACAGGAATATCCAATTTTATCAGGCTTTCATGTTTTATTCCACCAAAATCGATTTTACCCGCGTTTCTGTCCGCCAGGCATGCCACTCCCACCGGCGTTACTCCGTCTTCCCGGAGAATGGATATTACTTCCTTTACCGATTTCCCTGTTGTGAGGACATCTTCAGCGATCAGTACTTTATTGACAGGAAAGACCCTGAACCCCCTGCGCAGCAACATCTTCCCTTCGCTATTTCTCTCCGTGAAGATCGCGCGGGCGTTCAACGCTCTCGCGAGTTCATATGCCAGAACAATACCCCCCATGGCCGGGCCGACAACAATATCAGGCTCATCCGGCCGGAACTTCTCCGCTAAAACGGCGCATAGCCTTGCGGCAACGATCGGATCCTGCAGGACCAGCGCGCACTGAAGATATATCCCCGAATGCATGCCGCTGGACAGTTTAAAATGCCCCTGTTTATACGCTCCGCTCCTGGAAAAAATATCCATTATCTCCATGTCTTTCATAAGCGCATCTCCTCGATGATTCTCTTTGCCGCCAAAACCGGATCATCCGCCTGGATTATCGGTCTGCCGACAACAATATAATCCGCCCCCTCGGACACCGCTTCCGCCGGAGTGAGTATTCTTTTTTGATCTCCTGCCTGTGCCCATGCCGGGCGGATACCCGGCGCCACGATCACAAAATCCTTCCCTATCTTCTTCTTGATCTCGCGCGCCTCCTTAGCCGAAGCCACCACACCGTCAAGCCCGGCATCTGCGGCAAGCCGGGCAAGCTTGATCACCCTTTTCTGCACCTCCCCGCCCAGGCCCGCATCCCGCATATCTTCCCTGCTCATGCTGGTAAGTATCGTGACCCCCAGCAGGATCGGACTCCCGCAGGCAGAGGCCCCCGGCTGCCTTTCCGCTCCTTCTGCGCGTATCTCTCCCGCGCCTTTTACCGCCGCTTCCAGCATGCGCAGCCCCCCGAGACAGTGGAAATTCATCATGAACACGCCCTTTGCCGCGGCAGCCCGCGCGGCATCCCTGACCGTATTGGGGATATCGTGGAATTTAAGGTCCAGGAATATCTTCTTCCCGGCGGACCGCAATTTTTCCAATATGGCGCCTCCAAAATTCGTAAACGGGGCTATACCTATCTTGAATATCTCGACTTCGGGAGAAAGGATATCTACGATCTCCACCGCCCGGTCGAAATTGTCGATATCCAGCGCTACGATCAATTTATTTTTTGCGTCCATATTTAGTCGTTAGTTATTTCACGCATTTACACCTTCACCCCCCGGGGTGTGAATGGATAGGGGGTGAACGGCTATGTTTTGAGTCTCCCGGTCAGTGCGCCTGCCTTATCTATTTTTTTCCGCTTTAAATACAGTTTGAACTCTGCGAGGATCCTGGTGTATGCGCCGGGATCCGCCAGGTTCGCCGTGCCTACCTGTACTGCACGCGCCCCGCACAGCATGAACTCCGCCACGTCAGTGCCTGTCATTATCCCGCCTATGCCTATCACCGGCACGTTCACACTATTATACACATCCCGGACAGCTTTCAAAGCCAGTGGTTTGATCGCCGGGCCGCTGAGCCCTCCGATAACGTTCCCCAGAACAGGCTTCATGTCTTCCGCGTCCACCGCCATACCTGGATACGTATTGACCAGGGAGACAGCGTCGGCGCCGCCGGCTTCCGCGGCCCGGGCTATGGCGGCGACATCCGTCACGTCCGGCGTAAGTTTCGCGATAAGAGCGCAGGTCGTCTCGCGCCGGAGAGATGAAACTATCCGTTCCGTCGCCCTGGGGTCCTGGGATATAAGACGATACCCTGTCGCTTTCTGCGTCACGTTGGGGCAGGAAAGGTTCACTTCGATGGCATCCGGGGGTTCTTCCTCTAAAAGCCTTCCCGCGCATTTGAGTATCTCCTTTTTATCCGCCCCTGCGATACTTATTATTATTTTCGTTTTTAATTCCCTCAAAACCGGATAGACTTCTTTTCTGAAATGATCGATGCCCTTGTTCTCAAGCCCTATGGAATTAAGCAGCCCCGACGGCGTCTCCACGATCCGCGGCGGAGGGTTGCCTTCCCGCGCTTTCAGCGTCACGGTCTTGGTTATGACCGCCCCTATTGTTCCCAGGTCAAGAAAATCCTGGAATTCCTCCCCGCTGCCGAAAGTCCCTGAAGCCACCCATACCGGGTTAGGAAATGTGACTTTTCCTATCTTTATCCGAAGACCCATCTTTCCTCAGTCCTCCCATCCTTCCACTCCCGGAGTGGAAGTTGCGAACTTTTATGCGCTCTCCCATACTATTTCCCGGGCGTCAAAGACCGGTCCGTCTTTACAGACACGCCTGTAGCCGTCCACCGTCCGGACAACGCAGCCAAGACACGCGCCGATGCCGCAGGCCATGTAAGCGTCAAGCGAGACCTGCGCCGGTACCCCGGATCTCTTCGCGTTCTTCGCAAGGGCGGCAAGCATGGGCCTGGGGCCGCAAGCGTAGATCGTGGCCCGGGACCTGTAGCCCTGGACTCGTGTCCCATATCTTTTGACCTGTTTAAGATGTTTTTTGAGCAGGTCCGTGACATACCCCTTGTGCCCCATGGAGCCGTCCTCTGTTGCCACATGAACCTTTGCCCCGAGTTTTCTCAGCTCTTTGGAACACACAACATGTTTTTTCGTCCCGGCGCCGATGAAAAAATCCACTTTCTTTTTCCCGCGTGTAACAACTCTGGCTAACTCATAAAGAGGCGCGATCCCGTGCCCGCCGGCGACAATAACAGCCCTGGAATCTTTTTCCCGGAACACCGGGGTAAGATCAAAACCGTTGCCGAGAGGCCCAAGTATATTGATCCTCTCCCCTTTCCGTTTTGACATTAAAAGTTTTGTCCCGGAGCCGACAACTTTATACAATAATCTGATCCCCTTTTTTCTGATCGCGTGCACGCCCAGAGGGATCCGAAGCAAAGGGTCTGTCGCGTTCTCCCGGGCCCTGACTGCCACAAACTGGCCCGGTGAAGAATTCCGGCTCAGCCATACCGACTTGACTTCCATCACAAAGTGATCCGGTGCGATCCTGCGGTTGGAAACTATCCTCGCGTTTACGCTCTTCTTCACCTTCTCCCTTTCCCGCGGACCTTATCCAGTGCTTTCTCCACCATATCCCAGTGCGTCCCTTTCCAGAAAATTTTTCCGCATTGCGGGCATCGTTTGAACACTTCCTGCGTCCGGAACACATACTCCGGCACCTTTGCCCCGGCCTCCTCTTTCGCGATATCTTCCAGCGGGGTATTGCATTCAACGCAACGCTGGAACAGATCCTCGTCCTTAAGCGGCAGGGGCATCTCCTTTGTGACCTGCTCTATCTGATCCTCTACATGATCATGCCTGACTATTATCACGCGGATGCCTGTGTATTTGGCCAACACGGGGCTTCGCGTAAGAAGGATGCGCTTCTCTCGAAGCGCCTGGATTATAAGACCGGAAATCTGTTTTTTTTCGTAATATATGCTGTCGTATCCCAGGATCCGCAGCCACTTCGCCAGTTTCCCCAGTTCCCTGGTTACTATAAACCTCTCGTTTCGCATGGAACCTTTACACTATTTTGCCTCCGCTGACAACGATCCTGCCGCCGGCAATGACGTCTGTTACCGCCGATCTCATTCTCCAGCCGATAAACGGAGAATTGCTTGAACGGGATCTGATCCCTTCTCTGGTATAACTCCATTCTTTGCCCGGATCTATTATCACGATATCCGCAGCAGCCCCCTGCTTCAGCGTCCCCCTGTCATAGCCCAATATCGAGGAAGGGTTCGTTGAGAGTTTTCGGATAAGCCCGGGCCAATCAAGATATCCTTCGTCAATGAGCCCCATAGCTGAAAGTGGCAACGCTGTTTCCAGCCCGATCATCCCAAAGGGGGCATAGTCAAACTCTTTTTCTTTTTCATTCTCCAGATGCGGCGCGTGATCCGTAGCTATAACGTCGATCGTTCCGTCTTTAAGGCCCTTTTTAAGGGCTTCCACGTCTTGCGCCGACCGCAGGGGAGGATTGACCTTTAAATTAGTGTCATACGTTTTCAGGGCTTCGTCAGTAAGCGTGAAATGGTGCGGCGTAACCTCAGCTGTCACGCGCACGCCTCTCGTCTTCGCGCCTCTTATGATCTCTACTCCCGCGGACGTGCTGACATGAGCGATATGGAGCCTGGTTCCTGTCAGTTCCGCGAGCTGAATATCGCGCTCAATTATCGTGTTTTCCGCTTCCGCCGGTATCGGGGCCAAGCCCAGGACCGTTGCCCGGTATCCTTCGTTCATGACACCACCGGCTGAAAGGGCTTTATCTTCGCAATGGGAAATTACAAGCAGCCCTACCATTGAAGCGTATTCCATGGCCCTGCGCAGAAGACCCGCATCGCCCACGGCATCGCCGTCATCCGAGACCGCGAGACACCCCGCGTCTTTCAATTCTCCCATCTCGGTTATCCGTTCACCCTCTCTTTTTTTGGTGATCGTACCAACCGGCAATATATTCGCCAATCCGGCCTCCATCGCCCTCTCAAGCAGGAACTTCACATGGGCCTGGCTGTCGCAGGGCGGCTCAGTATTGGGCATGGCACTGACTGTTGTGAACCCGCCGCTGACTGCCGCGCTTAATCCGGTCTCTATGGTTTCCTGGTCTTCCCGTCCCGGTTCTCGCAGATGGGTGTGCATATCCACGAATCCGGGAGCAACGATCTTTCCCTCAGCGTGGATTATCGTGACATGCTCCGCTTTTATTGCTCCGCCTATCCTGGCTATTTCCCCTTTTTCGATCAATATATCGCCCGGTGAATCTTTTTTCTGCATGGGATCTATAATTCTTCCGCCCTTTATCAAAATGCTCATATTGATTCCACCTTGCTATCGTTTTTTTCTCTTTTGTGGGCTACTTGCCCTGTTTCTCGCTATTTTTGGCTGTTCTTGCTCCACGATATCTGTTTTAACATGGCTCAATAAGAATAATACCGCCATTCTCACTGCCACTCCGTTCGTTACCTGGTCAAGTATAACCGAATATTCGCTGTCAGCAACATCCTGACTGAGTTCCACGCCTCTGTTTATCGGCCCCGGATGCATTACGACCACTTCTTTTTTCGCGTATCTCTCCAGCAGGGCCGCGTCTATCCCGAAACGCTTTATGTATTCCCGGATACTGGGGAAAAACATCTTCTGCTGCCTTTCAAGCTGTATCCTGAGAATGTTCAGCACATCCGCGCCTTCAACCGCCTCTCTGATATCATATGTCACGGAAATTCCCATTCTCTCTACCTCTGCGGGCATCAATGTCCTGGGTCCGCATACTGTAACCTTTGCTCCGAGTTTTGTCAATGCCCAGATATTGCTGCGGGCGACTCTCGAATGGGCAATATCGCCGATTATGCTCACATTAAGACCTTTGATCCCGCCCAGCTTTTCCCTGATCGTAAACACGTCAAGCAGCGCCTGTGTGGGGTGTTCATGCATACCGTCCCCGGCATTGATCACAGAGGCTTTAACGCATCGAGAAAGAAAATGGGGGGCGCCGGAACATGCGTGGCGCATAACTATCATATCTATCTTCATCGCCTCGATATTCCGGGCTGTATCCTTCAAGGTCTCCCCTTTTACAAAACTGGAAGAGGCTGCCGCGACGCTCAACATATCGGCGCTCAATCTCTTTGCCGCGAGTTCAAACGAAGAACGCGTCCTTGTAGATGGTTCACAGAACAGATTGACGATAGTCTTGCCTCTCAGGGTCGGGACTTTCGGGATCGGCCTTTCCAGCACCTCTTTAAATCCCACGGCCTGATCCAGTATGAGCAGGATCTCTTCCGCGGAAAGTTCCTCTATGCCCAGGAGGTGTTTCTTTGTCCATTTTACGGCACTTGTTTTCTTCATACCCCTGACCCCTGTTCTGCTCCCACAACAATAACCTCTTCCACCCCGTCAATCTCCCGCAGTCTTACCTCAATACTTTCCTTCGCGGATGTCGGGATGTTCTTGCCGATAAAATCCGGCCTTATGGGCAGTTCCCTGTGCCCGCGGTCTATAAGAACGGCCAGCTGTATATTGGCCGGCCTTCCGAAATCGATCAGCTCATCCAGCGCGCACCTGACCGTCCGGCCGGTAAAAAGCACGTCATCCACGAGTATTATCTTTTTCGCGGTTATATCAAACTCTATCTCCGACGAATGCACTACCGGTTGTTCCGCGATCTCCGTGAGATCATCCCTGTACAGGGTGATGTCCAAAGCTCCTACCGGGACTGCTTTCCCCTGGATCGCTTCCATGCCCTTTGCTATCCTCTCGGCCAGATACGCGCCCCTGTTCTTTATCCCGACCACTACAATATCTTCCGTCCCCTGGTTCTTCTCAACGATCTCGTGCGCGATCCTCTGCAAGATCCGCTTTATTCCTTCGGCGTCCAGCACTCTTGATTTAATTTTAGGATTCATGTCCTCGCCCTCTATCCCCCGCATAAAAAAAAAGCCTTCCTGTCACATGTCACATAACAAGCAGGCTTATAGACTTTGGTGCTCCCATAACTATCTTCTCCTTTTTCGGTCTCTCCGGGCCGAATTAAAAGGTTCAACTTTTGGGAAATGATACTACTTTAACTGTATAATGTCAAGCAGTTTCCACCGTCTTCCACCCCGGCAGTTCCTCCCCCGGAGCGACATCAACGGGATTGTTATGGCATTTATTTTCCCCCTATCATCATATTAACACTCCTGCTATATGCATCATCCTTCAGCCCGTAGTATCGCTGCTGTCCCTGAGTGACTATCTGTTCACGGACTTTCTGCATACTGTTGAATTCTTTAATGCCAATGTTTCCTTTAATCCCTCCGGAGCCGGTTCCAACGATTGGATCGGCAAGACCTGAATAACGTATCGCTCTGCCTCTGCCATCATGGTAGATCATCGTTGTTCCCACAAGATCTTCTTCCTCCCATAAAGCTCCGCCGGCAAACTCATATGTAAACGAACCCGTCATTTCCCCTTCTTCATCAACAATACGCCGGGCAAGGCTGTGCTCGTATTCGATCTTTTTGCCCTCAGGTGTCGTTATAGAAACAAGCTGACCGGTCATCTCGCCTTCCGTTCTTCCCGGATACTTTGTAACTGTAACATCCCAGACCATCTTGTACCCCGAATCCATTATAAGCTCTATCCTGTTCCCTTCTATTCTGCGGCCATAAAAAGAAGGACCCCTTCCACGACTCCTGCTGCCGCTATGCCTCCGGCCATAACCAATATGCTTTATCCCTGTTACATGTATTTCCTCCGTTTCAATACCGGGGTTTCTGCTTTTTCCTTCCTTTGCCTTTTCACTGGGACTACGGGCATTACGGTCCTGGGATACTTTCCGGTCCTGTCCTGTGGCATATGCAGATTCGTCATTTAAAATTTCAGGATCAAAAATTTTTGTCCTTAAAGATACCTCATTTTTTAAACCGCCCGGCTGTGCCATAAAATTCGTAACTGATGCATTAAGCCCCGCATTACAAAAGAAACTCTTTACTATCGCTATGTCCTGTATGCCGCAGTTTAAAAGTTTTGCCGGGACTTGTTCCGCTGTTTCTATCGCCTGCTCCTGCCGCTTTTCCTGCCGTCTTATTCCTACCCGCCTTATTATTTGCCTTGTTAGTTGTCCTATTTTCAGCTGTCTTATTAGTTGCCTTATCCCCGGCCGTCCTGTTAGTTGCCTTATCACTTGTTTTATTCTTGTTGTTTTTATCTGCCACGTAGTAAATTTTTTGTCTGAAGATTTTTCTTCACTAATAGCTGATGGAAGGTTTAAACTTGTCCTCTCCAAAGACAGATCCCGGTTCAGCTTTATATTTTTGATCTTTTCTTTGGCATTTTCAGAAATGTCCTTCCTGCCCGCGTCTCTGTTATTAAAACATACGGGAGGCTTAACCTTACCATTTTGGGCAAAAGAATCTTGTGGCAGAGATATCAGTCCTGTGATAATTATAACCAGGATAGAAAATTTTGCGCGTTTAACCATTATGCCTTTTTGTACTTTGTAACTTTTTAAACTTATTTAGAAAGTTTCCAAAAAAAACACTTCCTTTTTCCCTGTGTACTTCTTTCAAAGCCGCCCTCAATTAACTATTGCAATATTTAAGCTCTTTGTTCTCCCGCACAACGCTGTAAATAAAAGTATATCTGACAAAACACGAATAAGCAAATTAAAAAGATGTACCATCCCACGGATTTATGATGCGGTTATGAAAAGGGCGGCGGGGGTACTTACAGGCGTAAAATACCCTCTGTTTACGTTGAGCCGTAAGTGAAAACACAGCCTTTGAAAAACCACGAACTGAAACCTGCTGACGCAAGAACACATAACTATTACCACTAGCCGGAACGTTTATTTTACGCCGAAAAGCATACCCACCGCCCTTAACGTACTGATTATTTCTATGCTAAAAAGTGATCAGGAAGCTAATCTCGTCCCGTTAGTATAGCTACCGGAGGGCGTACTGGACAGCGTCGCGAAGATCTCCCAGCTTTTCAGACCGCCTGAAGGATAATTCGAAGAAGCCTCTGCAAATCTTCATTGGAAAAATACTGGATCTCTATCCTTCCTCTTTTCTTCCCCTGCTGGATATTGACCTTTGTCCCCAGCCTGTGCTGCAACTCTTCTTCGATCCGCATTATTTCAGAGTCTTTTGCTTTCTTCGCCTTTATTCTTGCGCCAGCGGCCCTGCGCACAAGCTGTTCTGTTTCCCGCACGGAAATCCCTTTCCGCACGATCATGCCTGCGAGCTTTTTTCGTCTGTGCCCGCTCGTAATGGATAAAAGGGCTTTGGCGTGCCCGGTGGAAATCCTGCCATCCTCGACATAAGACCGTATCTCTTCCGGAAGCGTTAATAAACGCAGGCTGTTAGAGATGGTCGTCTTGTCTTTTCCCATCATCTGGCCTACCTTATCCAGCGTATATTCGAACTGACTGATCAATTCCTGATACGCGCTTGCTTCCTCTATGGGGTTCAATTCTTCCCTCTGGATATTTTCGATAAGTGAGATCTCCAGACTGCCGGCGTCATCAATGTCGTTCCGAATGATCGCGGGCATTTCCTCGATCTGCAACTGCTGCGCAGCGCGCCACCGTCTTTCTCCGGCAATAAGCTCATACCCTGTTCCCCTGGGCCTGACAAGAACAGGCTGGATAACGCCTTTCTCACGAATGGAGCTGACCAGCTCTTCCATCTTTTCTGGACCGAATCGCTTCCTCGGCTGGAAAGAACTGGGAACAATATCTGTTAATTTGACTTTTTTAACCTTTTCCTTAACCTTACTGGTGTCCTCTGAAATTAAAGCCGCCAGCCCCTTACCCAATCGTTTTTCCATGGTTTTCCTCCAAATTTATTGTAACCTCTTTGTTTTCAGTATGTTCTGTCGTCAATGGCATTTTAAGAATTTCCAGGGTTACTGCCTCATATTTTTTCGCGCCTATTGAATCCTCCGCATAAAGAGCAATAGGTTTACCAAAACCAGGAGCTTCTGTAAGCTTCACCGCTCTTGGGATCACTGTCTGATATACTTTCTCTTCAAAATACCGCTTGACCTCAGATATAACTTCCTTAGTCAAATTCGTTCGATAATCCGCCAAAGTCATCAAAACGCCTTCAATCTCTAAGCCGGCATTAAGATTTTCCCGGACAAGATTCACTGTACTGATCAACTGGCTTAAGCCTTCTAGGGCATAGTATTCGCACTGGATCGGGATAAGGACAGAATCCGCCGCAGTAAGGCCATTTATAGTCAAAAGCCCTAAAGATGGGGGACAGTCAAAAATCATAAAATCAAAGTCTCCCTGCATCTCCTGCACAGCCTTCTTAAGCCGGTATTCTCTGCCCATGACATTTACCAACTCAACTTCTGCACCGGTCAGATTTATGTGGGAAGGAACTATAGACAAAAGTTTGATTTCTGTCGGCCTGACAGCCTGATCCAGGCCAATATGCTCGTGAAGCACATTATAGATGCTTTGATCCACTTCGCCCTTGTTTATGCCTAATCCGCTGGTCGCGTTGGACTGGGGGTCCAAATCAACCAGAAGAGTCTTTTTGTTGTGTAAAGCAAGGTAGGTTGAAATATTTAAGGCGGATGTTGTTTTGGCAACGCCGCCTTTTTGGTTACAAAAGGCTATCTTTTTCATTTGGGAAAACTATAGCATATGGAAACAAAAAAGTCAAGAGCACCCACAAAAGTTTCCACGTGGAAACGCATGCGAAAAGGGCGGCAGGTGTGCTTGCAACGGGAAAATTTGGCAAGGCATAACCGGGGAGTCTATGAACAGGCCTTATTTGCGGAGTTCTAGTGTTACCTTAATTTTAGCAAGTTCAGCACCTTCCATACCAAAAAGCCCTTTGTTCTCTTCCTTGAGGACTTCTATTGACACTTCCTGCTCCTTGGCATTCAGCATGTTAAGCGCTTTTCGGATCGCATCCTCTACTGAAATCGCTTCCACTTCTATTGTCTTTGCCGGGCTGCTTTTTCGATCACGACCCGTTTTTATCTTACTGTGCTTCCCCAGGCCCTGCCGGGCCGCAGTTCTTTTAACATTAAGCTGCGATTGTTCGCGGGCGTCTTTTTTTCTCTTCATAACAATCTTAATCCCTACTCATCCGCCTACTTATAAAACTCTGTTCCAGAGTCATTAGAACCGTATTTGTCAGCCAGTAAAGAACCAGGCCCGACGGCATCTTATAAAAAAGAAAACCAAAAAACAGTGGCATGATGATCATCATCAACCTTTGCTGGCTGGCCTGTTCGTCTGTAGCTGCCATAGACGCCATGCCTTGAGAAATCCTCTGTTGCAGAACCATACAACCGACCATAAGAAGCGGTAAAATATTCAGATGTGCGCCAACCAAAGGCAAAGAGAATGGAAGAGAAACAGCATCCGATTTTGCCAGGTCCTTAATCCACAGAAACTCTGCTCCTTTTAATTCAACAGAACGCATAAGCCCCTGGTAAAGAGCTATGAATATCGGCATTTGCAACAGCATAGGCAAACATCCCCCAAGAGGATTTATGTTGTACTTTTTATACAGCTCCATCGTTTCTTTATTCAGTTTCTGCGGATTGTCTTTGTGAAGCTCTTTAAGTTTTTGTATGTGCGGTTGGACCTTCTTCATTTGATGCATCGAGGAAAAACTTTTGAACGTAAGCGGGAACAGAATAACATTGATCAGGATAGTAAGGAGAATTATAGCAATTCCCCAATTTTTTGTTCCCTTATAGAAAACCCGTAAAACGGAAAGCAACATCTTACTGAGACCGCCAAAAAACCCGTAATCCACTATACTTTCCATATCCTGCCCGAGCGCTGCTATCCTTTTTTCCTCCAGAGGCCCTGCATATAACAAATATTTATTCTCCACTTTTTCTCCGGGCCTTAGTTCATAATCCCGGCTGTTCAGCGCAGTTAAGAGGTCTTTGCTTTCCGCCTGTTTAATTACCACGGATTTCAGGGCGTGGAAAGGCTTGAGTATCAAAGCAAAATGCCTGTTTTTTAACCCCAGCCAGGATATGTTCCCTGTCCTTTCCTGTGCTCCTTTTACGGACCGTATTTTCCAGAGTTTGCCATCAATCATTGTGTCCGCTTCTAAAAAACTCCGGCCAGCGATCTGGCTTGCTTTTTTAAACCGGGAGGGGCCTGTTATCTGATAAGAAAAAATGATTTTTCGGGGAGAGAGGTTCTCTACAGAAACTTCTAACTCTATATAATCCAAAGTGTTATGAAAAGTGTACCGTTTTGTGACCTCTACCCATCCAGGATCTGTCAACCGGTATTCCAAAAAACCCTCATGCTCTGTTTTTTGGAACCTTTTTTTCTCCAGTCCTGCCAGAATTCCGCTTTGTATGGCAAAAAGCCGCCCAGCCGGTCGTTCTTCATCAAAGAGAACTTCTTCCTTTTTTTTCTTATAATATTCATTAAAGGACAACTTTTTGAGACTCCCCCCGATATCAGAAAAAACAAGCGTGTATTTTTCCGTTTGTATTTCTGTCACTTTCTCCCGCAAGGGCATCTCGTTCCTTATCCGTCCTGCTCCGTAATCCACTTCAGGCCTCTGTTCTCTGTCTCCTGAGACAGGAGCCGATTCGACTGCTGAAGTACTGATCTCCCGGGGCGGTCTACTCGCCCTCCTTCTGGCCTCCAGGTTCTGGAATCCCAGTAAAACCAACAGTGATAACGCTATCGCAACGATCATTCTTTTTTCCATAATAAAAAGTTCCCTCTTTTTACTCCTTAATTACAGGGTCAAATCCTCCGCGGGAGAAGGGATTGCAGCGCAGGATTCTCCAAACCGACAGCGCGGTTCCCCGAAAGACCCCGAACTTCCCCAAGGCCTCTATCGCATATTCGGAACAGGTGGGCGCAAATCTGCAACTCTTTGCAAAGCAAGGACTTACAAATTTTTTATATCCTTTTATAAGCGCTATTAACGCCTTTTTCACTTCAAATCCCTGCTCTTTCTATAAGGATTCCCAATTCGCCTCTGATCAGTTTTGACAGGGGCTTCTTTTTCAGGCTCTGGACATCCCGGATCACTCTAGCGATTATTTCAACATCTTGTTCCCGGACATCGCTATAATCCCGGAAGTATGAGTAGATAAGCCGTCTGATATAATTCCTTCTTACGGCTTTAGGCGCGACTTTTTTGGAAATAATTATTCCGACTGATAAGCCTCTTTCCCCACTGCCCCGTTTAACGGACAAAAATACCGTCTTACTGCGCACTCGCCGGCCGCTCCTCAAAATATCAGAGAACTCCTTTGCCCTCAGAATATGCCTTATTTTCACGCAGACAGAACTTTCTTCCCTTTTTTCCGTTTCCGTTTTAATATCGCACGCCCTGTTTGAGATCCGCTCCGGTTCCGAAACCCGTGTTTTCTTTTGCGTTTCAGGTTAGATTTTGTCGTAAGATTCTTTTTCACTGAAAAGCTCCTTCATGCTTTACCACATATAAAAAATAAGATTTATGATTATAGCATATCATCTCTCCAAGTCAAGTGAAATGAACCTGCATGTATGGAGCGATAGCGCACCTTCGTCACCAAGAGAGACAGTAAAGCCCCTGCGGTTGTTTATAGATGGGGCTATAAGGCGCTATTTTTTCTTGATATCGCGACTGCTCTATGGTAAACTCCCCTTGTGCCATCGGACAGATGGTATCTTAAGGGGGAATCCCCGGGAAGAAAAAGGCCAAAAAAAAGTGCTTGCATTGACTCTTTCTAATGTTTATAATGAACCCCGTTATAATTTTGGTGTTTTTTTAAAAAAACCTTTAGTTCACAGCCTGTGGATAACTTGTTGATATCTCGTTTCTCCCATGTGGAAAAAGCCTGAACGCTGTTGACAACCTGTTACCATTTTCTGCCCCGATAATAATGGAAAATATCTGGAATAAGGCTTCCTCTCTTCTCCGCGCTGAGGTGAATAACCAAATTTTCACTGCCTGGTTCCGGCCCATATCCCAAGTCTCCGCGGATGATACGGCGATTACACTGGGCGTGCCCAATAAGTTTTTTGAAAACTGGATCCGTGGAAAATACATCAGCTTGATAAAAACGGCCATCCAGCAGACTTCGGGAAAGAGCCTTTCTATAAATTTCGAGATCTCCGAAAAGCCCCCCCTCGGCGCCGGGGAAGACGCTGCTGTAAAGGAAAACCGCGCGCAGGCGGGCCCTCCTAAGCCAGAACTAAACAGGAAAGCGGGCGACACCGTGCGTACTCAGGAGGCTATAAGAAGGAGCCGAGAGCCGAAGGCGAGCGACAAAGAACAACCGGTCGGGTGGCTAAAGTCCGTGTTTAGCGGCGCACGGCAGATGCCGGAAAGCCAGTACCAGACTCTGGGCTTTAACCCTACCTATACTTTCGATACTTTCGTAGTCGGCGGAAGCAACCGTTTTGCCCATGCAGCGGCCCTGGCTGTCTGCGAAAAGCTCTCAAAAGTCTATAATCCGCTGTTCCTGCACGGCGGGGTAGGCCTGGGCAAGACCCATCTAATGCAGGCCATGGGGCAAGCCCTTCTGGGGAAACACCCAAAAGCCAGGGTGCTGTATATCTCAAGCGAAGAATTTACCAATCAACTGATCCACGCGATACGAACAAAGGCTATGCCTAAATTCCGCGCCATGTACAGGAATGTTGACGTCCTTCTGATAGACGACATCCAGTTTATCGCCGGGAAAGAATCCACGCAGGAAGAATTTTTTCATACCTTCAACGCCCTGCACGATGCGCATAAGCAGATAGTTCTCTCCAGCGACCGGTCTCCCCGGGAGATAAAAGCTCTTGAGGAACGCCTGGTGTCCAGGTTCGCCTGGGGCTTGATCGCTGATATCCAACTGCCGGATTTTGAGACCCGAATGGCTATCATGCAAAAGAAGAGCGAAAACGTCTCTGTCAAAATCCCTAAAGAAGTCCTGTATTTTCTCGCGGAAAATATAAAAACGAATATCCGGGAAATGGAAGGAGCCCTCATACGCGTTGTCGCGTACGCAAAGCTTACAGGGAAAGAAACGACCGTCGATCTTGCGAGAGACGTCCTGAAAGGCATGATCTCGGCAGAAGAGAGAAAAATAACCATCTCTGTTATCCAAAAAGTGGTAGCAGATTTTTTCGATATCAAGGTAGCGGACATGAAAACAAAAAAAAGAACACGTTCAATAGTGTATCCCCGTCAGCTTGCGATGTATCTTGCAAGAAACCTGACAGAGCATTCTCTGCCTGATATCGGCGGCTTCTTCGGAGGAAAAGACCATACAACCGTGCTTCACGCTTGTGATAAAATAAGCAAAGAGCTTGTGAATAATGAAAAAACCCAGACGATCATGGAAAAACTTACAGCCTTAATAAAAAAATAGCTGTTAATAAGTTGTGGGTAACTTTTCAGCTCAGGTAAAATCTCATCCACATGTTCTTTGAAAGATATACACAGGTTACCAATATGTTAACCTTTTTATTTATACCAGGTTATACTGTTATCCACAAATTTACAGCCCCTTTTACTAATACGATGACTACTATCTTTTGTTATCTAATACAGCAGAACAATAACAGCACTATAGGAGGGAACCATGGAACTAAAAATCTCAAAAGACATGTTACTGGCAGGAATACAGACCGTTCAAAACGCGGTTTCCCAGAAAAGCAGCCTGCCTATTTTAAGTAATGTTTTACTTGAAGCGGAAAAGGATGAAATAAAACTTACAGCTACAGACCTTGATATAGGCATCTGCTCAACAATGAAAGCTTCGGTCGAACAGGGCGGCGCGATAATAATCCCCGCGAAAAAGTTCTTTGATATTATCAAGGCTCTTCCTGATGATAGTGGAATAATCCTGTCCATAAAGAAAAACAACTTTGTAACGATAAAAAGCGGGAAAGCACAGTTTAAGATAATCGGGCTGCCAAAAGAAGAGTTCCCCCAGCTTCCGCTTTTTAAAGATAAGGATTCCATTAGTATCGAACAGAATATACTTAAAGAGATGCTGAGCCTGACGGATTTCGCGATCAGCAGGGATGACACCAGATATGTGCTGAACGGGATCCTTATGGTCATCAAAGGGGACCAGATCAGCGCGGTAGCGACGGACGGAAGAAGACTGGCGGCCATAAATAAGAGACTTCCCAAAAAAACGCTGGTGGACAGAACGGTGATCATCCCGACAAAGACGGTTCAGGAAGTAAAAAGAATGCTGGGGGAGAAAGGGGAAATAAAGATCAATTTCGGTGATAACCAGGTTTTATTTTCTTTCTCGGATAGTTTTATTCTTTCCCGGCTGATCGAAGGGGAATACCCCAGCTATAAAAAAGTGATCCCTGAAAAATCACCGAAGGAAGTAAGGATTTCCAGGGAAGAGTTTTTGTCGGCTACACGGCGGGCCAGTATATTTACCGATCAGGATTCCATGGCGGTCAAGCTTAACATAAAAAGAAAAAAAATGATCATTTCAAAGAATACTCCTTTTCTTGGGGAAGCAAAAGAGGAGATAGATGTGGATTTCACGGGCGGCGGGGACCTGGAGATAGGGTTTAATCCAAGATATTTAATAGATGTCCTGAAGAGCCTGTCAGACGAAGATGTTGTTTTGGAAGTTAACGAGCATAATAAACCTGGAGTGATCCGGAGGGGCGAAGAATATACGTATGTGGTATTGCCGATGCAGCTTACCGCATAGCGGATAGTTCAGTGCTCCCCCCGAACGCCGGGAAGGCGCGCCGATAATGAGAGACAGAACCCGGCATATTAAAGGAATTCTGGACGGCCTGCTGGGGAAGTGGGAAAAAGGGACCGTAAAAAAGGGCGATGCCGTAAGGGCGGCGTGGGCAGCAACGGCGGAAGAAGAAGCGAGGAAACACGCGCGGCCGGTAAACATGAAAAACGGGATATTAATGGTAATAGTGGAAAGTTCCTCCTGGTTATATAAATTCACGCTTGAGAAAAAAGACATCCTTGAAAGATTTAATGAAAACTACAAAGGCCGGAAAAAGGCGACGGACATAAGATTCAGGATAGGGACTCTTGATACTTGACGGGGAAGCGCCCTTAAAGAAAGGAAGGCGATGGTTAAAGGGAAAGAGGTAAACAGAAAGAAGAAAGAGAAAGAAGATAACGCGGACAAAAAAAAATATGACGCGACAACCATACAGGTCCTGGAGGGATTGGAGGCTGTCAGGAAAAGGCCGGCCATGTATATCGGGGATACCAGCAAAGGGGGGCTGCATCACCTGGTTTATGAGGTTGTGGACAATTCAATAGATGAAGTCATGGGGGGGCATTGCGACAGGATCGATGTTGTGATCCACGCTGATGAGAGTATAACCATAAAGGATAACGGCCGGGGGATCCCCGTAGGTATACACGCTTTACAGAAAAAGCCGGCGGTAGAAGTTGTAATGACCACGCTCCATGCCGGCGGTAAATTCGATCACCGGGTCTATAAAGTATCGGGGGGTCTGCATGGTGTGGGCGTAAGCGTCGTAAACGCGCTGTCCGAATGGATGACAGTCGAGATAAAAAGAGAGGGAAAAATACACCACCAGCAGTATAAAAGAGGAAAGGTCGTGGCCAAACTGAAATACCTCGGAAAAACAAAGAGCACAGGGACCGGGGTTACTTTCAGACCGGACGAGGAGATATTCGAAGCGACAAATATTTTCAGCTATGATCTCCTGGCGACCCGTCTGAGGGAGCTGGCCTTTTTGAACAGGGGAGTGAAGATAACGCTTAAAGATGAGCGAATAGAGAAAGAAGCGGAATTTTTCTATAAAGGCGGGATCTCTTCCTTTGTGGAACATATGAGCAAAAACAAAAGGCCACTTCACAGAAAGATTATCTATCTCGAAAAAGAAAAAGATGACATGGTCCTGGAAGTGGCTATGCAGTACAACGAAGGGTATGCGGAGAATATCTATAGTTTTGTGAACAATATCAGCACCACAGAAGGAGGAACGCATCTCACGGGGTTCAAGTCTGCCTTGACGAGGACGATAAAGAATTACGGGAAGAACCGGAGGATATCAAAGGGGGAAAGTTTGTCGGGAGACGATACGAGAGAAGGACTTACCGCGGTCTTGAGCATAAAGATACCTAACCCTCAGTTCGAAGGGCAGACAAAAACAAAGCTGGGCAATTCCGAAGTGGAAGGTATGGTCGAAACAATGGTCAATGATATGCTGGGGGCGTATTTTGAAGAGAACCCCGCAGTCGCCGGCAAGATCGCAAAAAAGGCCATTACAGCGGCAAGGGCCCGTGAAGCCGCGAGAAAGGCCCGTGACTTGACGCGTCGAAAGAGTGCCCTGGAAAGCGGCGCGCTTCCCGGGAAACTGGCGGATTGTTCGGAAAGGGACTCTTCGCTCACGGAACTTTACGTGGTAGAGGGAGATTCGGCCGGCGGGTCCGCGAAACAGGGGAGGGATAGAAGGTATCAGGCCATATTGCCGCTGAAGGGAAAAATACTTAACGTGGAAAAGGCGCGGATCAATCAGGTTCTCAGCAATGAGGAAATAAAGACAATGATCACAGCTCTGGGCGCGGGCATAGGGGAAGAGTTTGATGTCGGGAAGATACGTTACGGGAAGGTCATTCTTATGTGCGACGCCGATGTCGACGGATCCCATATCCGCACGCTTATTTTGACATTTTTCTTCCGCCAGATGAAGGATCTTCTCGAAAAGGAGCATGTGTATATCGCGCAGCCGCCTCTGTACAGAGTTAAAAGAGGGAAAAAAGAGCAGTACCTGAATACCGAGGGAGCAATGAAGACCTTCCTTCTGGATCAGGGGATAGAAGGAATGGAAGTGAAGCATGTGAAAGAAAAAAGGATACTGTCCGCAAAGAAACTTAGAGAACTGCTGGACCTTTTAGTGAAGGTAGAGAAGCTGTCCAGGGCTATAGAGCGGCATGGAGTGAAATTAGGTAAGTACCTGGAACAACGGCAGAAAAAAACCCAGAAACTGCCGCTATATAGAGTAAAAGTGGAGGGCAAATACAGATATTTGTATAGTGATGATGAGCTGGCGGAAATGACACCCAAAAACAAACGCGGAGCAAAAGTCGAAAAGGGAGAAGGAAAAGAGATCAAGATGGAAAGCGAACGGGAAGGGGAAAAAGAAGAAGAGAACAAAGCCATTGCCGTCCAGGAATTCTATGAGGCCCGGGAACTGGAGAAGCTGTCCAGGGAAATAGCGAAACATGGCTTGGACATCGCGGATTATGAAAAAGAAGCCTCTGTGGGGAGCGTGGAGCATATAAACAAAAAGGGAAAAGAGAAAAAGAAAAAAGAAGCAACCCCGGTGTTTCTGGTGGGGGGTGTGAAAGAAATATTCTCCCTGCATGAGTTCTTGCGAGAGGTCTTGAAAGAGGGGGAAAAAGGGATGCTCATACAGCGGTATAAAGGCCTTGGGGAGATGAATCCGGAACAGCTGTGGACGACTACCATGGATCCGGAGAAAAGAACCCTGCTGAAAGTGACTATTGAGGATGCGGTTGAAGCTGACGAGATGTTTACCATTCTCATGGGGGATAATGTGGGGTTGCGAAGGAACTTTATTATGAAACATGCCAGAGAGGTAAAGAATCTTGATATTTAGATAATATTACGTTATTCCGATCCCGCATCGGAACTGGATTCCGATGCGGGATCGGAATAATACATTAAACAGGAGAGAAGATGTATACAAGGAACGAGAAGGTCATACCGGTTTATATCGAAGAGGAGATGAAGGACTCGTACATTAATTACGCCATGAGCGTAATTGTCGGACGCGCTTTGCCGGATGTGCGTGACGGGCTAAAACCCGTGCACCGGCGTATACTTTATGCCATGAAAGATATGGGGAACCTATATAACAAGCCATATAAGAAATGCGCGAGGATCGTAGGAGAAGTTCTCGGCAAATATCACCCGCACGGGGATATGGCGGTTTACGACGCCCTTGTGCGCATGGTGCAGGATTTTTCCCTCAGATATCCGCTTGTTGACGGCCAGGGCAATTTCGGGTCCATTGACGGCGATTCAGCCGCTGCGATGCGTTATACGGAAGCGCGGTTGCACCAGATCACCGAATGGATGCTTAAAGACATAGAAAAAGAAACCGTGAAGTTTATGCCTAATTTCGACGGCTCACTCAAAGAACCGGAACTGCTTCCCGCGGTCCTGCCCAATCTGCTGCTCAATGGGGCCAGCGGTATCGCTGTCGGGATGGCTACGAACATTCCCCCTCACAACCTTGGAGAGATAGTGGATGCCGTTTGTTATCTCATAGAGAACCCGGCTTGTAAGGTCGATGACCTGATAAAGATCGTCAAGGGCCCGGATTTCCCCACAGGGGCGCTTATCTGCGGGAAGGAAAAGATCCACGAAGCATACCGGACAGGACGGGGCGCTCTGGTCCTTCACTCGAAGGTTCATGTTGAACAGAAAAAACAGGGGAAAGAGAGCATCGTGATAAAGGAGCTCCCCTATCAGGTCAATAAAGCGAGGCTGATCGCCTCGATCGCCAACCTTGTCAAGAGCAAAAAGATCGAAGGGATCGCGGATCTCCGGGATGAATCCGACAGGGACGGGATGAGAGTGGTAATAGAAGTCCGCCGGGCTTACAATTCGGAGGTCATCACGAACCAGCTTTACAAACATACCCAGATGCGGGCTACCTTCGGGATCATAATGCTTGCGATCGTTGACAACCAGCCCAGGGTTCTTAACCTGAAAGAAATGCTGGAGCTGTTTATTGAACACCGTAAAGAGGTGATCATAAAGCGGACAAAATTCGATCTCACCCGGGCGGAGGAAAGAGCCCATATCCTTGAAGGGCTGAAGATCGCCATCAATAACCTGGACGAAGTTATAAAACTTATTAAGAGGTCAAAGGATCCGGAGGCGGCAAAACTCGGCCTTATGAAAAAGTTCGCTCTTTCCGAGAAGCAGGCACTGGCAATACTTGCGATGCGGCTGCAGCAGCTGACCAATCTTGAGACAACCAAGCTGGAAAAGGAATACCTGGAGCTGCTCAAGACCATTGAGAGGCTGAAAGGCATACTTGTGAGCGAGAGAAAAGTCCTGAATATTATTAAAGACGAATCCGTGGAGATAAAGGAAAAATTCGGGGACGAACGCAGGACTGAGATCACCGCGGCCGCGGCGGAGGAGCTAAACATAGAAGACCTCATTGCGGAGGAGGATATGGTAATAACCCTGAGCCATGCCGGCTATATCAAAAGGTATCCGGTAAGCGCTTACAGGAAGCAGAGACGCGGGGGCAAAGGAGTGACCGGTGCGGAGATCAGGGAAGAAGATTTTGTCGAGCATCTTTTCGTCGCCTCGACGCATGACTATATGCTGGTCTTCACCAGCGCCGGCAAACTTCACTGGCTCAAGGTGCATGAGATCCCGCAGGCCGGGCGCAGGACCAAAGGCCGCCCCATCGTCAATCTTCTGGGAGTTTCCAGCGAAGAGCAGATAACTTCCGTCGTTCCTGTCCGGGAATTTACGGAGGGCAGGTTTATCGTTATGGCGACAGAACAGGGTAAGATAAAAAAGACCCCGCTCAGCGCGTTCGGCAATCCCCGCAAAGGGGGGATCATCGCCGTTACGCTTGGAAAGGGCGACACGTTGATAGGGTCGGTCCTTTCCGGCGGAGACGACCAGATCTGCCTGGCGACAGCGGCCGGGAAGGCGATACGCTTTGAGGAGAAGGATATCCGTCCCATGGGGCGCGGGGCGCAGGGAGTCAAGGGCATAACGCTCGGGAAGAAGGACAAGGTCGTAGGAATGGTGAAAGCGGACCCCGCCGCGACGCTTCTGACCGTGACCGAAAAAGGGTACGGAAAACGGACGGAATTTGAAGCGTACCGCCTGCAATCCAGAGGCGGTAGCGGCATAATCAATCTGAAAGTAGTGAAAAAGAACGGGCTGGTGGTGGGAGTCAAGACCGTCCGCGAGGAGAATGAGATCATGCTGCTCTCAACACAGGGGATGGTTGTCAGGGTAGGAGTCAGAGGGATAAGCAAGGTCGGCAGAGCGACACAGGGGGTGAGAGTCATAGATCTGAACGCCTCGGACAAACTGACTTCTGTCGCGAATGTCGTGGCAAAAGAAGAAACGGAGGCGGAAATATAGGCAGGACCCGGGAGAAAAAGGTTGCAAACAAAAGAGGGATTTTGTAAAATAAACTCCGCTGTCAAGCCCTGATTTTAGAGATCGCGCGTCCCCATCGTCTAGCCCGGTCTAGGACACCAGATTTTCATTCTGGCGACAGGGGTTCGAATCCCCTTGGGGATGCCAGACTTTGCGCATCAGAAGGCTGTTTTTTCGGCGCATGGCGGGTAGCGTACGGCATTACAGGGAGAGAAGCTGTATTCTACCCGCTAAGTGCTATATGCCGGGAGGATAAGGCCGGCGGGAGAACAGGCAGAACAATGAAAGGAACCCATGGACATTGAACAGCTCTGGGAAAAGGCGCAGAGAAAAACCGAAGTGGTAAGAGGCCGCGTCAAGGCGCTTTCTACGTTTACAAGAACGGATGTGCCGTATGTTTTTCTGGCCGAGTCTGTTCTGAACGAAGGCCATATTGTGATAAGGAAAGGCAAGATACGCATCGCGAAGCCCTTGATACTCCTTCCTGAAGACCTGCCGCAGTTTGAGGGTTTCGATTTTGAGCAGGACCTCGAGATCGAACAGGGCGCCGTTCAGATGTTTTTTTTGATGCGGGGGATAAGATTCCCCTCGCTGAAATATAACAATACCGTGCAGACCCTTGACATCGAGGAAGCGTCCCTGGCGCAGAGCGTAGAGAAACATAAAAGACGGCTGGAACGCAAAGAGAACGTGAACACGGCACTTATCCTCGGTCCCGAGGATTGCTGGCAGTTTTCTATTCTCATCTATATGTCCTCCCTTGTGGGGCGATGCGCAAGGAACGACATCATCAACCTTATGGACAGATTCCAGGCAGGTAGAGACTAAAGAACATGTGCGGGATTATAGGATACACCGGGAAAAAGAACGCCGAGGAGGTCCTTCTCAAAGGATTGTCCCGGCTGGAATACCGCGGGTATGACTCGGCGGGAGTCGCTGTTTTAAAGGCCGGAGAGTTACACGTAAGAAAAAAACAGGGAAAGCTGTCCGTTCTGGCGGAGGACCTTAAACGCGCGCCACTGGCGGGGAATACGGGTATAGGCCACACGCGCTGGGCGACACACGGCGTTCCCAATGACATAAACGCCCATCCCCATGTCGATCACAAAAGGCACATCGCGGTTGTCCATAACGGCATTATCGAAAATTATCAGCAGTTGAAAGAGAAACTTCAGAAGGCCGGATACGCCTTTTCCTCGGATACTGACAGTGAAGTGATCGCGCATCTTATCTCGGAGCAGTATAAAGGCGATCTTCGTGCGGCTGTCCGGACGGCGTTAAAACAAGTGAAGGGGTCTTTCGCAATAGCGGTGGTGCACAGAGGAGAACCCGGAAGGGTCATCGGAGCAAGGAAAGACAGCCCTTTGATCGTCGGACTGGGGGAGGAAGAGAACTTCATCGCCAGCGATATCCCGGCCGTGCTTGAGTACACCAGAAAAGTGATTTATCTTGAGAACGGAGAGATAGTGGACCTTTCCGGAGATACCTGTGTTATCTGCGGCCCAAAAGGGAAAAAAATAAGAAAAAGGCCGGTAGAGATAAAATGGGATATCTCGCAGGCGGAGAAAAAGGGGTATAGACATTTCATGCTGAAGGAGATCTTTGAGCAGCCCGAGGTTCTGCGCAATATTTTCAAGGAAAGGATAAAAGGCGGCAGGGTGGAGTTCGAAGAGCTCGCGATCCGCGACACACAGATCAGGAAAATAAAGAGGATCGCGATCGTTGCCTGCGGCACGGCGTATCACGCGGGACTGACAGGGAAGTACATGATCGAGAAATACGCGAAGGTCCCCGTATGGGTGGACAACTCAAGTGAATTCCGCTACCGTGAGCCGCTGGTGGGCAGGGATACACTGGTAATCGTGATATCACAGTCCGGGGAGACGGCTGATACACTGGCGGCGCTCCGGGAAGCGAAGGACAGAGGGGCCCGGGTCCTGGCCATATGTAATGTCCTGGGATCCTCGATCGCCAGGGAATCGGACGGCGTGATTTATACCCATGCGGGTCCGGAGATAGCCGTGGCATCCACCAAGGCCTATACCGCGCAGCTCGCTATACTCTACCTTTTTACTTACTATCTCGCTTCCGTGAGGAAAGTGGCCATGACGGACGGCAGGAGTTTTCTCCGGCGCCTCAAAAGGCTCCCTTCCTTGGCTGAAAGAATGCTTGCGCAGTATCATTCGCGTAAGAACATCCTCGCCAGATACGCGGCGGAATTCCATGAATATTACCTTGCCCGTAACAACAAGAGCTGCTTTCTTTATCTTGGGAGGAACATAAATTATCCCAACGCACTGGAAGGAGCGCTGAAACTAAAGGAGATCTCTTATATCAGCGCGGAGGGGTATCCCGCGGGGGAGATGAAACACGGGCCGATCGCTTTGATAGACGAAAACCCGTGGGTGGTCTGTATCGCGGTCCAGGCTGATACATATGAGAAGATGCTGTCCAATATCCAGGAGATCAAGGCCAGGGGAGGCATTGTTATAGCTGTTGTTTCAGCGGGTGACAAAACACTGAGGGACAGCAAAATGAACTATCTTATAGAGGTTCCGCGGGCGCCGGAGGCATTTTCCCCGGTTCTTGTCGCTATCCCCCTGCAATTGCTGGCGTATCATGTGGCAGCGGAATTCGGATATGATATAGATCAGCCGCGCAATCTCGCGAAATCGGTTACAGTCGAGTAGGATCGCGAGGAAGAAAGAAGGAAAGGGGCGAGTAACTCAGCTGGTTTAGAGTGCTACCTTTACAAGGTAGAAGTCACAGGTTCGAATCCTGTCTCGCCCACCACTTAGAAAATTTGGGGCTTCAGCCGGCGAAGTAAGGAATCTTTGCCGCTTTCGCCCCCTCCGAGCTGTTGGGGGGCACAGCCAAATTTCTTTAGGGGGAAACCATTGGTTTCCCCCTAACGGGAACCTTTGGTTCCCTGTTCCCCTTCCTTTTATAGGAAAGGGCTCTATAGAAAATTTGGGGCTTCAGCCGGCGAAGTAAGGAATCTTTGCCGCTTTCGCCCCCTTCGGGCTGTTGGGGGGCACAGCCAAATTTTTTTAGGGGGAAACCATTGGTTCCCCCCTAACGCCTGCCTTTGGCAGGCTGTTCCCCTTCCTTTTATAGGAAGAAAGTGTATTGGAAATTCGGGCCTTTGGCCCTGTTTCCCTTCTTTACTTGAGGGGAATTGATTTTTGTTGTCAGGGGTCGTAAACTGTGTTATATAAA
>QNCM01000016.1 GCA_003644505.1 Candidatus Makaraimicrobium thalassicum
ATCATGGAAAGAAGCAGAGGGATAACGGTTTACGGCACGGCGGTCATTATTTTCGGGGTATATAACCTGCTCGGCGTGGGAAGTTACAGGCAATTCTCTTTGATGTTCCGGCCGCTGCCGCCGCTTCTTATAACGGCGGTTTACATATTCACGGTTTTATACGGTATTTGCGGCGTGTACTGCGGAACCAAAATATTGAGGCTTGAGGACTGGGCAAGGAAGACGGTCATAGGTTTGACGGTTCTCAGCGTGATATCCGGATTACTGCTGAACAGGACGGTAATGGCGAATTTCAGGGATTTTCTTCTGACGGAGCAGGCCGGTATCGCGCCGGATATGGCCGGGCCGGTATATACATACGCGGTGATCATTACCGCTTTGATCACCATATTCGAACTGTCGGTGATCTACTATCTTACGCGCCCAAAAGTCGCTGAACAGTTCCATTGAGGATCGGGCCGTCATCATGAAAAAATACATATTACACGAGGCCGCGGGGAGGATAAAAACCCATATTGATTTTAAAGAGAACCTCAACCGGCAGCAGTACGAAGTCGTGACCGGCGCGGAAGGACCGTGCCTTGTCCTCGCCGGCGCCGGCAGCGGAAAGACCCGGACGCTTATATACCGGCTGGCGTATCTGCTGGAACGCGGGGAATCCCCGAAGAATATCCTTCTTATGACCTTCACCAACAAAGCCGCTCGCGAGATGCGGGACCGCACCGAGATGCTTTTAAAATATAAACCAAAAGGGCTGTGGAGCGGGACGTTCCACCATATCGGGAACAAGTCTTTGCGCATGTACGCCGCTGAGGCGGGTTTTAAAAAGGATTTCGGCATACTCGATCAACATGATTCCCGCGATCTTATAAGGACCTGTATGAAAAAGATGCGCGCCGGGGCAAAGGATGAGAGATTCCCCAAACCGTCCATAATACAGTCGATAATAAGCCTTTCCGTGAGTACCGGCAAGACGGTTGAGAAAGTGCTGGAGGGAAGGTTCCCTTACTTCGCCGGGTTCGCGCGGGAGATCGGGGAAATAAAAGACCGGTACGAGAAGAAAAAAAAGGCTACCGGGAACATGGACTACGACGACCTTCTTTCGAAATGGAAGTGGCTGCTGGAGAATGTCCCGGCGGCGGCACGCCGGTTCCGTGAGCAGTTCAGGTACATAATGGTCGACGAATATCAGGATACCAATTTTCTGCAGGCGGACATAATCGATATCCTCGGAGGGCACCACCGGAACATCCTTGTGGTGGGCGACGACGCGCAATCCATTTACTCTTTCCGCGGCGCCCGCGTAGAGAACATACTCCGGTTCCCGAAAAGGTTTGACGATGCCAGGATATTCAAACTGGAGACCAATTACCGTTCCACCCCCGAGATACTGGCCCTTGCCAACGATTCCCTGCTTAACAACGACAATCAGTTCGAGAAGGAGCTCAAGGCGGTGAACCCGCCGGCGGAGATGCCGGTCCTTGTCGAGGTGCAGAACCCTTATTCTCAGGCGGCGTTCGTGGCGCAAAGGGTGCTGGAGCTGAGGGAAGAAGGCCTGGAGATGAAGAATATCGCCGTCCTTTTCAGGGCCCACTACCAGTCGGCGGAACTGGAGATGGAGCTTGTCAAGCGCGGTATTCCGTATGTCGTGCGCGGCGGGATCCGCTTTTTTGAGCAGGCGCATATCAAGGATGTTCTCGCCTATATGAAGATCGTGATCAACCCGATGGATGAGATAGCCTGGACACGCACGCTGACGCTTTGCCCGGGGATCGGGCCGGGATACGCCGAAAGGATTTACGAATATTTCCGCAAAAGCGGGACCGACCTCGCCCGTTTCATCAGGAGCGATATTTCCGGAGTGATCCCCGCGAAGGCACGGAAAGGATACGCGTCCTTTCGGAGGATCATGGAAACAATAACGCTTGAAGGGACACGAGAGGTGCCGGGTGAGATGATAAACGTGATCCTGGAAACGGGCTATGAGACCCATATTCTGGCTACTTTCGAGAATGCCAAGGACAGGGTCGATGATATACGCGAACTTGTGAACTTTTCGTACGGGTACGGGACTGTTAACGATTTCCTGAATGATATCACGCTCAGGGAGAATTTCCGCGGGGAGACCGTCGTGAGCGGCCCTGAGGAGGATGAACAGCTTGTGCTTTCGACCATACATCAGGCCAAGGGGCTTGAGTGGGACACTGTCATGGTCATAGGCCTCTGCGAAGGGCAGTTCCCCCATCCCAAGGCGTTTAAGCACGAGTCGGACATGGAGGAAGAACGGCGCCTTTTCTACGTGGCCGTGACCAGGGCTAAGAGGCAGCTGTACCTGATGCGTCCTGTTACGCGTTACGATTATCAGGCGGGCACGGTAGTTGCCCGGTGCAGCAGGTTCCTTGAGGAGCTGGACGGCGGGGATTATGAAGTATGGCAGGTCGAATCTTCCTCTATGTCCGGCACCGGCCAGGAAACGATCATAGAGCTTTAGGGGACTGACTTGATGGAAAGACATTTTTCCGCGGGCGGCGTTGTAATAAAGAAAGAGCGGGGGCGGCCGAAGGTGCTTCTCATAAAAGACGGTTACGGCCGCTGGACATGGCCAAAGGGGCATATTGAGAAGGGGGAAAGCCCGGAACAGGCTGCGATAAGGGAGATTTCCGAGGAAACGGGCCAGAAAAAGATAGAGGTGGTGGAAGAGCTTGGGAAGCAGCAGTATTATTTTACCCTGAAAGGAAAAAAAATATTCAAGACAGTATATATTTTTCTTGTGAAAGCGGCCGCCAGAGAGAAACTGGCCGTACAGACTTCGGAAGTGCAGTGCGCCGGGTGGTTCCGTCCGGAAGAAGCCGCCGGCAGGATTGAATACAAAGGATCCCGTTCTCTTCTCGAGGAAGGGATCGATATATTCCGGAGGAAGTTCTGCTGATGACGGATCAGAGATCCATTAAAGCCATATTTTTCGACTTGGGAAACGTTATTGTCAGGGTGGATCCCGTGATGCTCGAGGGGGGATATGCCGCTTACGGCAGAATACGCGAGGGACAGATTATCGACTACTTCATGGATTCGGATAACATGAACAGGTATATGGAAGGAAAGCTGACTTCTTCCCAGTTTTACAGCAGGACCCGCAGGCTTTTCAAACTGGACATCCGTTTCCACGAATTTTACCGCATATGGAACAGCATATTCGCGCCGTATCCGGAAGTGGAGGAGATCATAAGGACGATCAGGAGAGATTACCCGGAGATCAAGATGATCCTGGTCTCCAACACGAACGAGTCGCATTATGAATTTTTGAGAGACACGTATAATATCCTGGATGTCCTGGACGGCTGTGTGGTATCGCACGAAGGAGGGAAACAGAAGCCGCATCCGGCGATATTCAATGAGGCATTGGCCCTGGCAGGCAGCATCCCCAGAAACACCTTTTATACCGATGACCGTCCGGAACTTATCAGTGCCGCCAGGGTCATGGGTATCCGCGCCTTCCAGTTCGTGGGACACGAGCAGCTGCGGGATCAGCTGGCCCAGTTCGGCATAAGGGTTTAATCGGAGTATCCCATTTCTCTGAGGGCCGCGGGATCTTTTTTCCACTTTTCACGGACTTTGACCCACATGTCTAGGTATATGTGCCTTGACAGGAGCTGCTCGATGTCAGCGCGGGCCAGTTCCCCGATCTTCTTCATCATAGCGCCGTTCCTGCCGATGACAATGGATTTCTGCGATGTTCTTTCAACAAAGATCGTCGCGTATATTTTCAACGCGCTGTCCGTCTTTTCTTCGGTCATCTCGTCGATCACGACTGCGACCGAATGCGGGACTTCCTCATAGGTTTCCGTCAGTATCTTTTCCCTGATGATCTCCTGGATCAGGAACCATTCGCTTTTATCGGTCAACTGCTCTTCGGGGTAGAGAAAAGGGCCTTCGGGGAGGCAGGTTTTTATTATTTTCAGTAGCCTGTCAAGATCGTCCTGCCTGAGCGCGCATACAGGGACGACCTCATCGAATGGATAGGCTTCCATGGCCTTTTTCATGATAGGCAGCAGAAGCCGCTTCTCTTTTAATTTATCGATTTTGTTGAGAACAAGGATGACTTTTTTGCCCTTCTTCGGATCGGGCAGGCGTTCCAGTATGTTTTCGTCATTCCTGTTGAAAGCGGTCTTTTTTTCAGTGATGAACAGGATGATGTCCGATCCCATCAGTGAGGACTGCGCGCGCGTAAGCATTACCTTGCCGAGAAGATCGTGCGGTTTGTGGATACCCGGGGTATCGACAAAGACTATCTGGCAGTCTTTTTCAGTGAGGATGCCGCGTATGGTATCGCGGGTAGTTTCGGGTTTTTTGCTGATGATAGCGATTTTTTCCTTCAAAAAACCGTTCAGCATGGTCGATTTGCCCACATTCGGCTGTCCTGATAAAGCAACGATCCCAGATTTCTTCATAATTGGCATAATTGGGGACATGCCCCCGGGGGACACACCTCAGCACAAGATTATGCCATATTTTGCCTATCTTTTGCAATAGTTTATTATATTTTGGTATATTGGGGGGATATGCCCCCGGGGGCATGTCCCCCCAAAAAAAACATTGGCAATTTGGGTTTTAAACGTATAATTAAGTAATGAGCCAGGTTGAACTTGGAACCCGAAACCGGAACAGGTGAGTGATGGAGGAACACAGAGAAGATCGGATACAGCGGCTTAAAGACCTTTTGGAGACCGCTCAAGATGCGGATGTACGGCGTCTTCTTACCGGGATGCAACCCGAAGACATCGCCGAGATGCTGGGGGAGTTCTCCGCTGAAGATAAGCTGAGGATATTTGAGTTTCTTGATATCGGGAATGCCGCTGTTGTTCTCGACGATACCGATCCCCAGACTCGCCTGCAGATCCTCCAGAAAGCCGACAGCGATAAACTGGCCAGTGTTCTTGACGAGATGCCTGTGGATGAGGCGGCTGATGTCATTGAAGAAGTGCCGGAAAAAGAGCGGGAAAATATTCTCGACCTGATGGAAGAGAAGGACGCGGAAGAGGTCGAGGAGATCCTCAGTTATCCGGAGGACAGTGCCGCCCGCGTCATGAACCCTGAATTTGTCTCTGTTACCGAGAATGATGATGTCGAGGACGCCATTCGGCATATCCGGAGTCTGGAGGTTGACGAAGAAATTTTTTATGTATATGTTGTGGACAGAGACATGCGTCTTCGCGGAGTGGTCCCCATAAGGAAACTGTTAACCTCGCCAAAGGGCACTTTGATAATGGATATTATGGAGGAAGACATCCATTCGGTCATAGTGGATGAAGATCGGGAAAAAGCCGCGCTTGTCATGAAGAAATACGACCTTTTTTCTCTGCCGGTCATGGATAACAGAGGCTGCCTGGTCGGGCGCATAACCGTTGATGATATCATCGACGTTATGGATGAAGAACGCGGGGAAGATATAAGCAGGATGACCGGGACCATAGTGGAAGAACAGGGGACCGAGACGACGCTGAAGGCGACACGGAACAGACTTCCCTGGCTTGTCGCGTGCATGCTGGGGAGTATTGTCACGGGACTGGTCATCCAGATGTACCAGGTGACACTCGCGGAGATAATTGCGCTTGTTTCATTCATCCCGGTGATCACGGCAACGGGAGGGAACAGCGGCGTCCAGTCAGCAACCGTTGTGGTCAGGGAAATAGCTCTGGGCTCTATGAACTTTGCCCGGGTCGGAGAGGAAATATGGAGACAGATGAAAATAGCCCTCGGTCTCGGGTTTGTATGCAGCAGTGTACTTACGCTTCTGGCGAATTTCTGGATGAAAAACAGCATGGTAGGGCTCGTCGTAGGGCTTTCAATTTTTCTGGTTGTGGTGTGGTCGAACTTCGTCGGTGTGTTGACGCCCCTGGTGTTCCAAAAATTAAGGATAGATCCGGCAATAGCTTCCGGTCCGTTCATCACCACACTGAACGACATAATAGGGGTGTTCATCTATCTGAGCGTCGCGACCTCTTTTTTGACATAACAGCCGGGTTGACATCTTCAAAAAAATTGTGATATACTCAATTTTTCGTAAGTATATTTTTAATCGGAGGTGAAAAAATGGGAAAGGTTTTGAGTTTATTGATAGGGGCGATCGTAGCGGTTGTTGGTGTAATTCTTCTTATCGCCTGGTGGTATGAACTTCTGTTCGTCCTGAGGGGGATCATCCCGGGGGTACTCATACTCGGCGGTGTGATTGCTGTTATAGCCGGGTTCAGCGAGTTTAAGGATGTTCTGAAGAGCAAGGGCGAAAAAAAGTAAACAGGGATGCCTTTGTATTTTAAAATAACAGCGGTGCTGTCTGTATCGTTTTTATGCCTGTTCTCTCAGGGGTGCGGCAAAGATCAGGCTAGACTCGAAAAAAGGGTCCTGGCCCATGATCCGTCTTTTCAGGAAACGCTTGACAGGAGGAACTCACTGAGGGAAGAGCTGGACTCTCAGGCGAAAGTCTTCCACAGGAAGACAAAGGAGATCAAGAGCCAGATAGATGCCCTTGCCAGGAAGAAGACCCGGGTAAAAAGAGAATATTCCTCTTCAGTGGAAAAAATAAAACAGCAGATCCATCCGGAAAGAAAGCGCCTGCAGAAGGATCTTCTGGACGCCCAGCGCCGTTATGAACAGAAAAAGCAGGAGATCCGGGATGTCCGCGGCGACATAAAGGAGATCAGCGCGCTGATAAAGAAAAAGGACGTGCTGGCTTTGACGCAGGAAGAGATGCGCACCTGGAACGACAGGCTGTCTTCCCTTATGGAGAAAAAAGAGGCATTGAATTCCGAAAAGGATAAGCTTCGCACCGAGATCGAAATAACGAAATTGAAACGCAGCGTTCTGGTGTTATAGAACGGCTGCCCCTTACCCCCGGCAATTTTGCTATGATCCCGCATCGCAACCAGTTTTCGATGCGGGATCGGAAGGAAATATAAAGGAGTGATCCCGTGAAAGTAAAGAGGGCACTGGTAAGCGTGTCGGACAAAGCAGGTCTGGATGATTTTGTTAAAGGATTGAACCGGCTGGGGATCGAGATAATATCCACCGGCGGGACCGCCGGGGAGATAGCTTCGCTCGGTGTCCCGGTGACTGAAGTATCTTCTTATACCGGCTTCCCGGAGATGCTCGACGGAAGGGTCAAGACGCTCCATCCCAGGATACACGCGGGTCTTCTGGCTTTGCGGGACAACAGGGAACATATGCGCCAGCTGGAAGAGAGCGGTATTCTGCCCATTGACATGGTGGTGGTGAACCTCTACCCCTTTGAGGAAAAGATACGCCGCGACGGGGTGACCATGGAAGAAGCCGTAGAGAATATCGATATCGGCGGGCCGGCAATGCTTCGCAGCGCCGCCAAGAATTTCAGATCGGTAGCCGTTGTCAGCTCTCCCTCGCAGTACGGCCGTCTGCTGGCGGAGATGGAAAACAATAGTTGTGAATTAAGCGGGGCCACCCTGAAAGAACTGGCCGTGGAGGTTTTCGCCGGGACCTCCCGCTACGACGGTCTTATAACACGGTACCTCTCCGGCGGCGCCGCAGCCGGGGATGAAACGGAGGATTTCCCCGATCGGATCGGCATGGACATGCAGAAGATCAGGCAGCTTAGATACGGAGAGAATCCGCATCAGAGAGCGGCCTTTTACAGGGAGATCCCGGCGGCGGATGCCGGTATGACCGCTGCCGGACAGATCCAGGGAAAAGAACTTTCTTTTAATAACATACTGGACCTTGCCGCCGCTCTTAAAATAGTGGAGGATTTTACGGATCCGGCCGTCAGTATCGTCAAGCATAATAACCCCTGCGGTATCGCGACAGCCGGCACGCTGGAGAAGGCGTATGTGGACGCGCTTGATTGCGACCGTTTAAGCGCCTTCGGCGGCACCATGGGTTTTAACCGGGCGGTTGACGGACGGATGGCGGAACTTATCCTTGATGAGGCAAATTTTGTGGAATGTATTATCGCGCCGGAATACGATGAGAAGGCGCTGGAAGTTTTCGCGAATAAAAAGAACCTCAGGATTCTGAATATCCCCTCTTTCGGCCGCGTCCGGTCCGGAGAAAAGGACCTGAAAAAAATCCCCGGCGGGGCGCTGCTCCAGGATATGGACACGAAAAACCTGCCGCGTAAGGACCTTAAAACGGTTGCCGGAAAAGAAATTTCAAAAGAGCTGCTGGACTCCCTGATATTCGCGTGGAAGGCCGTCAAACATGTGAAAAGTAACGCTATTGTATTATGCCGGGGGACAAAGACGGTCGGGATAGGCGCCGGGCAGATGTCGCGGGTGGATTCGGTGATCATTGCCATACGCAAGGCCGCCGGCAGGGCAAAAGGAGCCGTTCTTGCCAGTGACGCTTTTTTCCCTAAAGTGGATTCCATCGAGGAAGCGCACAGGGCCGGGATAGCCGCTATCATCCAGCCGGGCGGGTCGATCCGCGATGAAGAGGTGATCGCCGCCTGCAACCGTTTCAACATCCCCATGGCATTCACCGGCTTCCGGCACTTTCGCCACTAGAGCCTCGTTAAATATTTCCGGGTTACGAATCATGCTTACCTACGAAGACAGCCTTAAATACCTGGATTCCTTTGTCAATTATGAGGAGATCGGTTTCGCCGGCCTTAAAAAGGATTTTAACCTGAACAGGCTGTCCAGAGCATTAAAAGGGCTGGGATATCCGCACCGCGGTTATCGTTCTGTTCACGTTGCCGGGACAAAAGGCAAGGGCTCTATCTGCACGTTCACTTCTTCTATCCTGCAAAGTGCGGGCTGCCGTGTGGGGCTTTTCACTTCGCCGCATCTGATCACCCCTGCCGAACGCATCAAGATAAATAACAGGACCATCGGAAAGACGGATCTCGTTCATATCCTGGATCATCTGCGGGGATATCTCGGCCGCGATGCCGCCGAAAAATTTACTTTGTTCGAGATGTACACGTTGATAGCGGTACTGTATTTCAGTATGAAGAAAGTTGATTTCGCTGTTTTTGAGGCGGGTATGGGCGGACGCCTGGACGCGACGAACGTAATAGACGCGGAAGTCTGCTGTATCAGCCCGGTAAGTTATGACCATACCCAGGTCCTCGGGAAAAGGATAGGACAGATAGCGCGCGAGAAAGCGGCTATTATCAAACGTAACGCGCACTGCGTGAGCTCTCCACAGCGCGCGTCCGTTCTCCGCGTGATCAGGGACAGGTGCGCCGGGGAGGGCGCGTCTTTGTCGCTTGTAGGAAGAGATATAACTTATCGTGTTGACAGTTGCGACGAAAAAGGCAGCCGTTTTGATGTTTACGGCAGGCTGGGGCGTTATGAAAAATGCCGGGTGAATATGCCCGGGGATTTCCAGATATCCAACTGTGCCGCGGCCGTGGGTATCTGCGAGCGGGTGCTGGGGCGCGAAAGGATAGATGAAGACGCGTTCAAGAAAGGCATTGGTCGCGCTTTTATCCCCGGAAGGATGGAGATACTGTGCCGCCGGCCGTTTGTCATCATTGACGGGGCCCAGAACGGTGACAGCGCGGAGCGGTTGAAATATTCTGTTGAACAAATCTTCAGATATGATAAATTAATACTTCTGCTGGGGTTGTCGCGGGACAAGAATATTAAAAGCGTCTGCCGTCAGCTTGTGCCCTTTGCGGACGAGATCGTGCTTACGCGCGCTTCCGTGGACCGCGCCGCTGATCCGTATCTGATAAGAGGATATATAAAAGGCAGGAGGGTCAGGGTAACGGAAAATGTGAAGGAGTCCCTTGGCACGGCGTTTCACCTGGCGAAAAAGGATGATATGATACTGGCCACAGGATCGTTTTTTGTTATAAGCGAAATACGGAAGATGATACTGGGAAACCCTGCGCGAGCCGAAGGGGAACATGATAAATAACGATACCATCACGGCGATCTCCACCCCTGCCGGAGAAGGGGGCATCGGCATAGTCCGGTTAAGCGGGAAAGATTCTCTCACGATCGCGGACAGGATATTCCGTCCGGCTAAAGGCGGACCGCCGTCCTCTTACGCGAGTCATACGGTGCATTACGGGCACGTGAAAATGGCGGAAACAGAGGAGACAGTGGACGAGATCCTTCTCACTGTAATGCGCGCGCCGAGGACCTACACCACCGAGGACGTGGTAGAGATAAACTGCCATGGCGGAGGCATACCTTTAAGAAAAGTCCTGGAACTGTGTCTTAGCGAAGGCGCCAGGCTGGCGGAACCCGGAGAATTTACCAGAAGGGCTTTTTTGAACGGGAGGATAGACCTGTCCCAGGCGGAAGCGGTTCTGGACATTATAAAGTCTCAAACCGACACGTCAAGGAAGATCGCCGCCCGGCAGCTGCAGGGCGCGCTTTCCGGGGAGATCCGCGGCCTGCGGAACACGATAACCGATATTCTGTCCTCGATCGAGCTCACGATAGATTTTTCGCAGGAAGACGTGGAATTCACCCCGGTCCCGGACATCAGCAGCCGCGTGGATGACGCCCGCCGTTCGGTCAGAAGGATACTGGAAACCTCGGGAAAAGGCATGGTCCTGCGTGAAGGCGCCAGTGTCGTGATATGCGGCAGGCCCAATGTCGGCAAATCCAGCCTGATGAACGCCTTATTGAAACACGACAGGGTGATCGTCACTTCCGTGGCAGGGACGACCAGGGATATTATAGAAGAATCCATAAACATCGCGGGAGTCAGGATCCGGCTGACGGATACCGCCGGCATAATAGGTACGCGGGACAGGGTCGAGATCGAGGGCATTAGACGTTCCAGGGAGAAGCTTACGCGTGCTGATGTCGTGGTTTTCATGATGGATCACAGCCGGCCGCTCACCCCCGCGGATGAGGAGATATACAGGACGGTCAGGGATAAAAGAACCGTAATTGTCGCGAATAAGACCGATCTGCAGCGCAGGCTGGATCTTGACGAAGCCGGAAAGCGGTTCGGCGGGGAAGAGATACTGGAGATCTCGGCGTTGAAGAAAGAGGGCCTGGCCGAAGTAGAGGACGCGATAGCCGGGAAACTTCTCAAGGGGGGCGCCGGAATACCGGAAGGGCCTGTGGTGACGAACATCCGGCACAAAAGGATCCTTGAGAAGGCCGCCGAAAACATGGAAAGAGCCGCGGGAGTCACAGGCGCGAATTATAACGGAGAACTCCTTGCAAGCGACCTCAATGAGGCAGTTTATCAGCTGGGCCTGATCATCGGCGAGTCAGTGGAGGACGACGTCCTGAAAAGGATCTTTTCGCGATTTTGTATAGGAAAGTGAATTTATGCAGAGCTAACGATATCTAAAGTGGCCGCAATATATAAAAGTCTATATTATTATGGGTGCAATTAACGAGTTGACTTTGTAAAAGAGAGGTTTGGATTATCCCGTACAGGGCCTTAAATGGCCGAGCAAGCTTGGTATCCGCCGATGCCTGATAATATAAGATAGAAGGCAGAGGCGGATTTGCGAGGCCATTTTGGGGTCCGATGTGCCGCTGGAGCAAATCTCACGTTCCTGGTAGGGATAATCCAAAGCTCTCTCGCAGTGTGCATACTTGAAATCTTACAGTGAATTAGGCAATAAGGGGGAGCCATGGATAAGGAAAAAATAAAGAGAGCGATAAGGGATATACTGGAAGCGGTGGGTGATGACCCCCGGAGAGAAGGGCTGAAAGATACCCCGCGGAGAGTGGCGGATATGTATGAGGAAATACTGGGGGGCATGACCAGGAACATTGACGATGAGCTGAAGGTGTTTTTCGAGGCTGAGCACGATGAGATCATACTTCTTAAGGATATCCCGCTGTATTCCATATGTGAGCATCATATGGTCCCGTTTATCGGCAGGGCGCATGTGGCGTATATCCCCGACGGGAACCGGATCACCGGGCTGAGCAAGATCGCCAGGATCGTTGATATCCTGTCCAGGAGACTGCAGGTCCAGGAGCGCCTTACCACCGAGATAGCCGGGATTCTTATGAAAAAACTAAAGCCCAAGGGCGTTCTTGTGGTCGTTGAAGCGGAGCACCTCTGTATGAGCATGAGGGGCGTCAAGAAACCCGGGATCACCACTACCACAAGCGCGGTAAAAGGCATATTCCGGACAAGTCAGAAAACGCGGTCCGAAGCCCTGTCACTTATCAGGCACGAGAGGTGGACCCGCTAATTTATTTGCTTTTTCCGTTTCTATATAATATAATTGAGCAACAAATTCGCATAACTGACGTTGTCGTAAGATTTTATAATAAGGCGGGAGGGAAATTTACCGGATATGAGCGAACACGACGTTGTCTGGCAGTTTTTTCATAATGATGTCGTTGTCTCTACCTTTTTGGGGTGGTTCGTCGCGCAGGTCATTAAGGTGATCATCGGCGTTGTACACGAAAAACGGTTCAATTTTAAATGGTTTATAGGCACTGGCGGCATGCCGAGTTCCCATGCGGCCGGAGTGACGGCCCTGGCCACAAGCGTCGGCCTTTATCATGGGGTCGGGACACCGCTTTTTGCCGTGGCGCTTATGTTCACTATCGTGGTGATCTGTGACGCGCAGGGTGTGCGCTGGTATACGGGAAAACAGGCTGAGATCCTGAATAAGATCATGGATGACATATATTGGAAAAAAAGGATACAGGAGGACAGGCTCAAGGAGTTGATAGGGCATACCCCGATCCAGATAATAGCGGGTATATTTGTCGGCCTTGCTGCGGCGTTCTCGTTATACTGGCTGTAAAAAAAGGAGAAAACCGTGAAAAAAAAGAGCATAATTCTGGCAATCGCCGCTTTTTCGGTCATTCTTATTACCGCAGTGTCGTTCCTGGTCCTGAAAAAAGTGCCTGAAACCCTGTTATCCGCCCGGAAGACGGATAAAGCGGAAGTGATATATGGAAGGGCGGAGGAATTTCTCAAGGCCGGTGAATACCATAAAGCCGCCGATATACTGCTTATAATTGTCAGCCGCTATCCCGATTCCATATATGCCGAGAGATCACTGAGGAAACTGGCGTCTATTTGTCTTGCCAGGAGCGATTACGTAAAGGCGAAATATTATTACGACAGGCTTTTGAAGGATTTCCCCCGGATAAAAGACGCTGGAGAGATCCGTTCCGCTGTTGAAGGGCTTAATATGAAGATGATGCAGTCCCCGGTCATGACCGCGGATAGTATTGAATATGTGGTTCAGCCGGGGAATACCCTTATTGCCATCGCCAAAAAGTTCAATACCACGGTTGAGCTGGTCAAAATGATGAACGGCCTGCAGAATGATATTATCCGCCCGGGGCAGAAGCTCAAGATCAATATTTCCAAATTTTCCATTTATATCGACAGGTTTCAGAATATCCTGATATTAAGGAAGGACGGTGAACCGTTCAGGACCTACAGCATCGCTACCGGAAAAGATAATTCAACGCCGCTGGGTAATTTTGCCATTGTGGACAAGATGGTCAGGCCACCGTGGACAAAACCCGGGGTGGGTATAGTCCTGCCGGACAGCGATGAATACGAGCTGGGAGAACGGTGGATGCCTCTTTCTATCCACGGATATGGCATTCATGGCACTAATGACGACAGTTCCATAGGCAGGCAGGCAACTGCCGGCTGCGTCCGTATGCACAACAGCGATGTCATTGAGTTGTATGATATGGTGACCAAAGGCACTGCGGTGGAGATCGTTGACAGCCGGGAGAAGACGGAGGGCAAGGTAGAATAAGGGCCCGTTGGAGATAAGCTGACATGGCTATCGTACTTGAGTTTGAAAAACCGATAATAGAGCTCGAAAACAAGATCAAGGAGCTCAAGAGATTCACCAGAGAAGAAGATATTGATCTTGCTGAGGAGATAACCAGGCTTAACAAGAGGCTGGATAAGCTCAGGAAGGACGTTTTCGGGAGTCTGACATCCTGGCAGAGAGTCCAGCTTTCCAGGCATCCGGACCGTCCGTATACGCTGGACTATATAAACGTGATGACGGAGGATTTTATCGAGATCCACGGTGACCGCTGTTTTGGCGACGACCGGGCCTTGATAGGGGGACTGGCGCGGATAGGCGGCAGGAAATTCATGATCCTGGGGCATCAGAAGGGCCGCGACATGAAAGAGAACCTGGAAAGGAATTTTGGATGCGCTCATCCGGAAGGATACCGCAAAGCCATGCGCCTCATGCGGCTTGCCGAGAAGTGCGGGATACCCGTAGTCAGCTTGATAGACACGCCGGGAGCATACCCCGGAATAGGAGCCGAAGAGCGCGGCCAGGCGGAAGCGATAGCATATAATCTGCGGGAAATGGGGGGACTGAAGGTGCCCATTATCGTATTCGTTATCGGAGAAGGCGGTTCCGGCGGGGCTCTTGGCATAGGCATGGGAGACAGGGTGTTTGTTCTGGAGAACGCGTATTATTCCGTGATTTCCCCCGAAGGATGCGCGGCAATCCTCTGGAAAGAGCGGACAAAAGCTCCTTCCGCGGCTAAATGCCTCAAACTCACGGCGCCGGAACTTCTTGAGCTGGGGGTGATCGACGGCATAATACCGGAACCTCTCGGAGGAGTTCACAGGGACCTGGAACAGGCGGCGGAAGAGATCAAAAGGACTATCCTGAAGAGCCTTGAGGAACTTTCCCAGCTGACGGTGGATGAACTGCTGGAGAACAGGTACAGAAAATACCGCAATATGGGGGTCTATAAAGAGGGGTGATATCGACATATGGTAATGAAAACGACCATTGCCAATGACAGCCGTCTCTTAAAGGAGATAAGCGGAAAAATAATAGATATCCTGAAGGGAAAAGGCGTTGAGGAGGGAATTATCTTTGATATTCACGTGGGGCTTGAAGAAGCCCTGCGCAATGCCATGATGCATGGGAACAAGTGGGATCCCGACAAGAAAGTAACAGTTGAGACAGAGATAGCCGGGGCCGCGGCGATCATATGCGTGGAAGATGAGGGGAACGGGTTCGATCCGAAGATCCTTCCGGATCCCACGCTCGACGAAAATCTGCTTAAGGAAAGCGGCCGGGGGGTTTACCTCATCCGGCATCTTATGGATGAAGTGCGCTATGAGAACGGCGGCAGAAGAATCATTATGACAAAATATCTGGATAAAAAACATTTCTAACTGGAGGCAGCTATGGAGATAAAACGCGAGGAAAGTAACGGTATAGTGATTTTCAGGGTGGCCGGTGATATTGACCTGAATACGTCCCCCGAGCTGAAAAAGTTTTTTGACCAGGTGATAAAAGAGAATAAGAAAAAGATCCTGATAGATCTGAAAGACGTAAGTTATGTGGACAGTTCCGGGCTTGCCACTCTGGTCGAGATATTGAAGAACCTGCGCGTATACGGGGGCAGGCTCAAGTTGACCAGTCTTTCAGCCAAGGTGAGGGGCCTTTTTGAAATAACAAGGTTAGACAAATTGTTCGATATCTCAGCCGGGGAAGAAGATGCCCTGAGTTCTTTTAATGAAGCATAGCCGGTAAACCAGTGACTGAATAATGAAGAATCCAATAGCCGCTGTCGGAAGAACGGTTCTTGATCTGGGGCAGACCATAATAGATGTCCTTGCGCTTTTCTTTAATACCATCTGGTGGATAGTTATCGGCCCGTTCAAAGCCAAAGCGGCCAACCGCCGGCATATTTTTGAACAGATGGTATTCACCGGCGTCCAGTCGGTCATTATCGTCTTTTTTATTTCCCTTTTCACGGGTATAGTCATAGCCATGCAAAGCGCCTATCAGCTGAAACAACTGGGCGCTATCATATACGTGGCTCCCATGGTAAGTATAAGCATGGCAAGGGAACTCGGCCCTGTTTTCACGGCTCTTGTCGTTGCCGGCAGAGTGGGTTCGGCTATAACCGCGGAACTCGGGACCATGAAGGTTTCCGAGCAGATCGAGGCCCTGGAGACCCTGGCGCTTGATCCCGTGAGGTTTCTTGTGGTCCCGCGTTTTCTCGCTCTTCTTATAATGCTTCCGTGCCTGACCATTATGAGCGATATGATAGGCATACTCGGAGGCCTTATCGTAGGCGTGTTCAATCTTCAGCTCGATCCTTACAGATACCTGACTTTTTCTTTTGATCTTATGACATGGAAAGACATCTGGACCGGACTGGTAAAGAGTGTGACATTCGGGACCATTATTGCCATGATCGCGTGTTACGTGGGGCTGGGAACCCGCGGCGGCGCCGAAGGAGTAGGAAAATCCACGACACTCAGTGTCGTTCTCAGTTTTATACTGATCGTTCTTTTTGACTGTTTCCTGACGGGATTGTTTTATTTTTCGAATATGTGATCTAAATTTACACTCCCGGAGTGTAAGGAGCGCAGTGTAAGGAGCGCACCCTGGAGCGTGACTGAAACAAAATGCAAAAGACAAAAAGCAAAAAGCGGGTAAAGGACACGGAAGAAAGGGAAGTCGTAGCGGAAGTCCGGGATCTGGTGAGGAACTTTGGGGACAGGATTGTCCTTAACGGCATTAACCTGAAGGTATACAGGGGCGAGACGTTCGTGATCATGGGCGGGTCCGGCAGCGGCAAAAGCACCCTGCTCCGGCACATGATCGGCAATTTAAAGCCTACTTCGGGGAGGGTCCTTCTGTTCGGTAAGGACATCACCGATTTTTACGGGCCGGATCTGGACGAGGTCCGGAAGAAGATAGGTATGTCGTTTCAGTCCTCCGCGCTTTTCGATTCCATGACAGTGGCTGAAAATGTGAGTCTGGCGATCCGGGAGCACACAAAACTCGAAGACAGTGTTATAGACATCATGATAAAGATGAAACTGGAACTTGTGGGGCTCCGCGGTTTTGAGAACCTTATGCCTTCCGAGCTTTCCGGGGGTATGAGAAAAAGAGTGGGGCTGGCCAGGGCCATAGCGATGGATCCGCAGGTCGTTTTTTACGACGAACCCACTGCCGGACTGGACCCGATCGTAGCGGCCGTGATAAACAAACTGATCATCGACCTTTCGAAGAAGCTCTCGATCACCAGTATCGTGGTCACCCATGACATGAAGGGCATTATGACCATAGCGGACAGGATCGCGATGCTGTACGAAGGGAAAGTCCTCGAGATCGGCACGCCCCGCGAGATAAAAAATTCCAGGAACGAGATAGTCCAGCAGTTCATAAAAGGCGAGCATGACGGGCCGATACGGTTTTTTCAGCAAAAAGATGATTATCTGGAACACCTGATCCGGTAAAGAAGAGGAGAACCGATATGATGAAATTTTCCAACGAATTGAAAGCAGGGCTGGTCGTTGCGGCGGCAGTCGTTGTCGGTATAATATTTTTCGCGAAAACCGCGAGTTTTTACACCAGCACATACATGGTAAAAACATTTTTCAAATATGCCGGGGACCTCAAGCCGGACGCCACGGTGAAACTTTCCGGGATAGAAGTCGGAAGGGTAAAAGATATAAATTTTATCTATAGCCCGGAGACAAAGGTGGAGTGTATTCTTGAGATCGATTCGAACGCCAGGGTCCGCACCGATTCCGTCGCTTATATAGGGACAGCGGGGTTTGTCGGCGACGCGTATGTGGGGCTTACCCCCGGGATTTCCGATGAATTCTGCAAAAACGGGAATGTTGTGGCGAGCGAGGATCCCGTCCAGATGCGTCTTCTTATGAAAAAAGCGGATGATATCGCTGATAATCTCGATTGTATCCTTGCCGAGGTGAGATCCCTTGTTACTGATAACAGGCAGGGCCTGGATAACATAGTCGGCAATATCGAGGCGACAACCATGAATTTCAAGGAATTCAGCGAGGATATAAAGAAACATCCCTGGAAGATCATGTTTAAAGGCGAGTAAAAGCTGGTATCTCAATGAAAGGAGCCGGGCATGAAAAAAGTTTTGATTTTGCTGGTATGCGCTGTTTGCACGGTATGGGCAGGCGCGTCCGTACTCGCTTCCGGAGGGACGGTCATCGTCGTATCTTATGCCGGTGACGTAAAAGTCGTCCCTGCCGGAGAAATTGAACCTGTGGCGTGCCAGCCGGGTATGTTACTGAAAGAGGGCGCCCGCATCATTACAGGGGAGGAATCGTACGTTAAAATAGCTTTTGACAGGCCCAGGAGCAATATCGTAAAAGTCAAAGAGAACAGCGAGGTGATGATCAAACTTGAAGGCCCTGACAGGATCGAGCTTATTGACGGTAAGTTGTTCATTTTACTGCGGGATATCAAGAGAGGTGAGACGTTCCGCGTGAGGACACCGTGTGCCGTGTGCGGCGCGCGCGGGACCGGCTGGGGCGTAGAAACGGACGGAAAGGTCGCGGATGTGGCGGTTTTTGACGGCAGTGTTTTTGTGCGCAGTATCAGGAAGGACGGTTCCGTCATGGAGGATGAATACTGGGTCGAAAGAGGGTTTGAGAGAAGGGTAGAAAAGTTCGAACGTCCCGGAAGAATGGAAAAGATATCCGAGGCCAGGCTCTCGGCCATGGAAAAAGAGTTCGATCTGGATAAAGACAGGGAAGCGGCCAGGAAGAAGAAAAAAACAGGCTTTGATAAAAGCGGCAGTATGAGGGAAGAGCAGATGGAACGCATCCAGGACCGCAAAGACGACGAAAGGCTTGACAGCTTACGGGAAAAGCAGGAGGACAGCGGCGGCGGGCAACACATAATACAAGGACCCTGATGAGGAGGTGCGGCGTGAGGAAGTGCTTGCTTTTTGCGGTATGTTTTGTATCGGCGGCATATTTATCCTTCCCGGCACAGGCTGCGGAAGAGTCTGTAAATGTCATATCGTGCGCCGGTGAGGTAAAACTTATTCCTTCGACAGGGATGGAAGCCGTGGTATGCCGCGGCGGTATGCGCCTGGAAGAAGGATCCCGGATAATAACGGGAAAAGGGTCCTATGTTGAAATAGCTTTTGACAGAACAGGCCGCAACATCGTGAAAATAAAAGAGAACAGTGAAGTGGTGGTCAAACTTGACGGCTCCGAGAAGATCGAGCTTATTGACGGCGAAATTCTTGCCATGTTGAGGAAACTTAAAAGACGGGAGGCGTTCCGCGTGAGGACACCCTGCGCCACGTGCGGCGCGCGCGGAACGGACTGGAGCACGAAGACCGACGGTAAGGTAACGGATATAGCCGTATTAAGCGGCAAGGTTTTTGTGCGCGGTATCAAAGTGGACGGCTCTGTCATGGAAAAGGAGTTCTGGGTCAAAAAGGGCTTTGAGAGAAGGATAAAGAGATTTGAACATCCCGGAGCGATGGAAAAGATCTCCGAGGCCAGGCTCTCGGCGATAGAGAAGGATATAAAAGGCCTGCCCGGGACAAAACGCGTTCTCAGAAGAGAGCAAAGGCCGTCCGGTGTTCCGGCAATAGCCCCCGATCTTCCGGACAGGAAGGTCATAAAGGCCGGCCCGAGAGAGAAGCGGGAAATCATAGCTGAAAAACGCGAAAAGGCGACCGAGAGAATGGAAAAGATCATGGGCCGGCAGGAGAGAATGGAAAAAACGATAGAAAGAAGCGATGCCATAAGGGAAAGGACCAAAGATAACGTTCTGGAACGCAGGGCCTACGAAGACCTGAGGAGAAGAAGGCTGCGGAGACTGAGAGACGATACCGCGAACTAGCATATATTTCCGGTCCCGCATCGGAACCAGTTTCGGACGATGCGGAATCGGGCGATGCGGGATCGGAAGCAAAACGAGAAAGGAAACACAGTTGATTTTTAAGTGCGATCGAACGGTCAGGATGTTTGTTTTCGTGTTTATATTCCTCTCACTTTTCTTATGGTGCCTTTCCAGTTCGTTTGCCCTTGACGAACAGATAACCGATAAATATCCCGTTGAGGAGCCGTCCTCCCCGCAGGAAGAACGCACCCGGGAGCCTGGTTATCAGCCGGACCGCCGCGTGAATATTACCGGGTTTGCGGGCATCTTGCAGGGGTATGACAACAACGTTGATCTTGACTCGGAAAGGCATAACGACGGGTTTAACCAGGGCATAGCGAACGTGGATGTCACGTACGAACAGACGAAAGACCTGAAACTGAAGGCCGGTGTTGATGTTTTCGAGCTGATCTATTACAAATATAACATCGACAACCTGTCGGATATATCCCCTTATACGGGGGTTGACCTCGAACTTACTCCGGGGCTTGTTTCCCGGAACCGTTTCGCTTTTGACTACTTTTCGTATCCGAACAGAAAAGAGAGCACTTTTGCCGGTATCACGCTTTCCTCATATCTGCGCCACTTTATTTTAGAGGACATCTATCACGAATTGGGATATGAATACCTGTACCGGTGGTACCCGGACCGGAAGATCACCCTTGGGAGCCTTGAAACGGGCGATGACGACCGTGTCGATGGGCGCCACAAGACCAAATACAATATTGGGGTCTATTCTACGCGTCTTTTCGTAAAACTCAGCAATGAAATAAGCTGGAACGATTCGAATAACGGATACCAGAATTATTATGACTACTGGCTTTACAGGGTCAAGCCCTCGGTGATGTTCTTTTTCACGGACAGGTTCTACACGGACGTCAGTTTTGTCTACAAATATACGCATTATAACGACCGCCGCTCGACGGAAAACAGCACCAGGGTCGTTCGTGATCATACTTATATGGCGAATACCTCATTTTACTACGACATTTCCAGGAACGTAACGTTCGGTCTCACGTATTCTTACAGTGAGAACCAGTCCAATGATCCATTCCAGAAATATTCCGGCAGTATCCTGTCCGGGGGGATATATTACAGCTTCTGATGAAGAGATTCGATAAAACAAAGATAGGATATTTCGTCTTAGGGGCTTTTCTTGCGGGCCTCTTCCTTTTCTTTTCGTATTCCAGGGTATTCGATGAATTTGAATACAGCATGCTTGATTTCAGGTACAACCTAAGGCCCTGCCAGCCTGTCGATAAAGACATAGTTATAATCGAGATAGGGGACGATTCAATAGAGAAAATAGGGAAATGGCCGTTCCCCCGCAATTATCATGCGCTTCTGGTGAAGGCCCTCAAGTCTTCGGGCGTGGACACGATTATTTTTGACATATTCTTCAGTGAAGAGAAAGACGGTGACGAGGGATTCGCCAAAGCGGTTAAGGATGCCGGCAGGGTATATCTGCCGTATGTTTTTGAGTTGGATAGAGATACTACGGACAGAACGCGTGTCCGCGGTGTGGGGTATGCCGCGCCTTTGATCGAGGTGTTAAAAAAAGCGGCTAAAGGCACGGGATTCATAAATGTCGAGCCTGACATAGACGGAAAGATCCGCAGGATCCCTCCTTTTATCGAATATAAAGGGGTATTCTATCCCCATCTGACAGTGCTGGCCGCGTTGAACAATCTCGGCTATGGTTTCGACCAGGTCAGGATAATTCCCGAAAAAAAGATGATCGTGAGCGAGGACCTGATAATACCGCTGGCTGAAGGTTCTTTCATGCCGGTGGATTATCCCGCGGTATGGGGCAGGGCGTTCCGCCATTATTCCTATGTGGACATCCTGCAGTCTTACCTTGCGGATGTTATGGAGCAGGAACCGGCAGTGGACCTGAAGGAGCTCGACGGAACAGTATGTTTCATAGGACTGACCGCGACAGCGGCTCCCGATACTCATCCATCTCCCATGGAACCGTTGTATCCGGGTATAGGTGTCCATACCAGCGTTTACAACAGCATTATCCAGAAAAGTTTCCTGCGGAGACTGAACAAGTGGTGGAACCTTCTTATCCTTGTGGCGATGTGGCTGTTTACCGCTTATGTTACGGAAAAAAGCCGGAAACGGTTCGCTCTTATTTCTATCATTCTTATCATGGCAACGTACGTTTTTATCGCGATGCTGTTTTTCTGGCCGCTGGGTATATGGATAGACGTTTTTTACCCGCTTGTATCCATGGTCGCCGTTTACGTCGTTTTTACGTTCAAGAAGTACGTGACAGAGACCCAGAAAAGAGAACTTATTGAGAAAGAGCTCAATATCGCCAGAAGCATTCAGCAGAGCTTTCTGCCCAGCGAGATCCCCGTTCCCGGAGGCATGGATATAAGCGTCAGAATGTTGACCGCGCGTCAGGTCGGCGGCGATCTCTATGATATAGTGCAGCTGAACGGCAGTAAACTGGGGGTTATGCTGGGAGACGTTTCGGGTAAAGGTGTCCCCGCGGCTCTTTATATGGCCAGGGTGGTAAGCGTGTTCAAGACCTTTGTCGGAGAAGGCGCCGCGACCGAGGTGCTTAAGAACGTCAATGAACGGCTTATAGCCGAAGGCAGCAGCAATTTTTTCGTGACACTCACATACACAGTGTTCGATACGGAGACAAACAGCGCGTCTTTCGCCATCGGCGGGCACCTGCCGACGATCCTTATAGAGCCCGGCGGGAACGTGGAGCTTCTTGATGTGGCGGAAGGTATACCGCTGGGGCTGGTGGAAAGCGATTTTTCTCCCGGCAGGCGGGAGTATAAACCGGGAAGTATGTTCCTTTTTTATACCGACGGTGTGACAGAGGCCATGAACACCGCGGATGAGATGTTCGGGCAGGAACGCCTGGTCGAACTGGTCGAAAACCTGAAAGGATGCTCAGCCGAAGAGGTCGTAGATGCGGTGCATAAAGCGGTATCGGATTATGCGGGAAAAGCCAGCCAGCATGACGATATCACGGTCATGGCGGTCAGGATACCGCAGTAGCGGGCGGCGTGGGGGGATAAACGGAATAATATGAAGCTGGAATTGAAAAAACTAAAAGGGTTCACGCCCAGGAAAGGGCCGCTTCTGCTGATCATCATGGACGGTGTGGGCCTGGGCAAAAAGGATGAGTCGAACGCGGTTTATTGCGCGAATACACCCTGCCTGGACCGCCTGTTCGAAACGGAACTTTTTACCACCTTACAGGCCCACGGGACCGCCGTGGGGTTGCCCTCGGACGAAGATATGGGCAACAGCGAGGTCGGGCATAACGCGCTTGGAGCGGGGCGTGTTTTCGCGCAGGGGGCGAAAAGGGTCAACAAGGCCATTAAGGATGGATCGATCTTCGAGACCGAACAGTGGCGCAGGATGGCCGCCGGGGCTAAAGATAACGGGAGTACGTTCCATTTTATAGGCCTTTTATCGGACGGCAACGTCCATTCCCATATTGACCAGTTATTCGCCATGGTGAAGCGTCTGGCGGAAGAGGGCGTGAGGCATGTCCGTATTCACGCTCTTCTTGACGGACGCGATGTGCTGGAGAAGTCGGCCCTTACTTATATCGGCAGGACAGAAGAGGTCCTGGACAGGATCCGTTCGGAAAAAGGGTACGATTACAGGATCGCTTCCGGAGGCGGACGCATGGTCACCACCATGGACCGTTATAACGCCGACTGGAGCGTTGTTAAGCGGGGATGGGACGCGCATGTCCTGGGAAAAGCGCGCCTGTTTTCTTCGGCGCGGGAAGCGGTCGAGACTTATTACAAGGAGGATCCCGGGATAACCGATCAGTACCTGGATTCTTTCGTGGTCGCGGACAACGGTAAGCCGGTAGGGCGTATTACGGACGGCGATTATGTTGTGTTCTTTAACTTCAGGGGCGACCGGGCCATAGAGATCTCCCGGGCCTTCGAAGAGAAGGATTTTTCGGAATTCGACCGCGAAATATATCCTGATATCCTTTATGCCGGAATGATGGAGTATGACGGCGATCTGCATATCCCCGCGCATTACCTTGTTGATCCGCCGGAGATCGACAGGACGGTGTGTGAGTACCTGTGCTCCGAAAAGGTGCGGATGTTCGCCGTTTCCGAGACGCAGAAATTCGGGCACGTGACGTATTTCTGGAACGGCAATAAGTCCGGATATATCTGCAGGGATATTGAGGAATACATCGAGATACCTTCGGATAAGATACAGTTCGATAAGGCCCCGGCGATGAAAGCGCCCGAGATCACGGAAAAAAGCATAGAGCTTTTGAAGAGCGCCAAATTCCGTTTCGGCCGGCTCAACTTCCCGAACGGCGACATGGTAGGGCACACCGCCGTCCCCGAAGCGGTCATAAGCGCGGTAGAAACAGTGGATTCCTGTGTTCAGCGGCTGCTGGACACCGTGAAAAGACTTGACGGGATAGCCATAATCACGGCCGACCACGGGAATTGCGACGAGATGTTCACGGTAACCGGCGGCAGGCGGATCCCCAAAACGGCACATACGCTTAATCCCGTGCCGTTCGTTATATATGACCCGCAATACGCGGGTGAATACAGGATGGCCGGGCTGTCCAGGCAGGGGCTCTCCAATGTGGCGGGAACGATCCTGAACCTTCTCGGTTTCGAGAACGTCGGCGATTATGACCCGTCGTTGATAAAGTTTAATTAGTCGTTGCCGGAGTGGTGAAATTGGCAGACGCGCTGGACTCAAAATCCAGTGGGGTATCCCCCCATGTGGGTTCGACTCCCACCTCCGGCACCAGCATCCACTCCGGGAGTAGCCACTCCGGGAGTGGCCACTCCCGGAGTGGAGTTGGCGGTAGAAGCTGGTTGACATTGTTTTGGGGCGGTGTTATATTGTTTTTTCGATAAATATTGGAATGGGGCTGTAGCTCAGTTGGGAGAGCGCGTGCATGGCATGCATGAGGTCAGGGGTTCGAGCCCCCTCAGCTCCACCATTTTTTCATTGACAAAGCGTCTTAATGAAAATATACTTTAAAAATCTTATATAGATAAGATCTATGTAAGATATATAAATAGTTTGGGTGTGCGTGAGAGTAAGAGGGGTTTTTTGCTCTGTTTTTTCAACCCTTTAGTCGCATAAAGGTAACAAAAATGGAGGTACATAGAAAATGAAAGAGGGGAAAAAAGAATATTTCGGCCCGCATCTGATACTGGATCTTCAGCAGTGTAAAGAAGAGAAACTCGGGGATTATAGTCTGGTATTTGATGTTTTGAACGATCTTCCGGAGAAAATCGGCATGACAAAGATCACGCAGCCGTATGTGTTCCCGTATGCCGGACTTGTCTCTGAAGATAGGGGCATCACGGGAACCGTGGTCATTGCCGAAAGCCATATTTCGATCCACACTTTCCAGGAGAAAGATTATTGTTTCGTGGACGTGTTTTCCTGTAAGGATTTTGACGTCGAATTCGCCGCTGAATATATAATAAAGGCTTTTGAGTCAAAGAAATACGACAAACATGTTATCAACAGGGGCAAGGATTTTGTAAGATACCATCAGGCCCGGGAAGCAGCTTGCCTGCCCCAGAGGTAAGATGCCGATGGAACAGTATAGTCGCTTTGCGGGGCCGGAAGGATCATGCGAGGAACAGGTTAGAGCGAAAATATGCATCCTGCCGGTTCCATATGACAGGACAAGTACATGGATGAAGGGGGCCGATAAGGGCCCCCTTGCTCTTATAGGGGCTTCCCGGGCGCTGGAATTGTATGATATAGAGACGGATTCCGAGGTTTACAGTCATGGTATCCATACCTGTCCGCCCCTTGAGACCGCTTCCCCTCCGGAGGAAATGGTCCGGCAGGTCGAAGGCAGGGTTTCAGAACTGCTGGAGGCGGATAAATTCGTGGTTACTCTCGGAGGAGAACATTCCGTAAGCATCGGCGCGATAAAAGCGCACAGCTCAAAGTTTAAAGATCTATGTGTGCTTCAGCTGGACGCTCATCTGGATCTGAGGGATGAATATGAAGGCAGCCGGTATAATCACGCGTGCGTCATGGCCCGAGTGAAAGAGATCTGTCCGGTTGTCCAGGCGGGCATAAGGAGCATGTGCGCGGACGAAAAAACGGGACTGGACCGGGAAAATGTGTTTTTCGCGAAGGACATTATCGGTAAGGACGGCTGGATGGACAAAGCAGCGGACCGGCTTTCCGATAATGTGTATGTGACGGTGGATCTGGATGTTTTTGATCCGTCTGTTATGCCGTCAACCGGAACGCCGGAACCGGCCGGACTTACATGGAGCCAGGTCGCCGGTCTTCTGAATACTGTGTCCCGGCGGAAAAAAATAGCGGGATTCGACGTGGTAGAGCTCTGCCCGAGTACAGCCAATAAAGCTCCGGATTTTATGGCGGCAAAACTTGTGTATAAATTTTTAAGCTATATCTTCAAGGACATGTGACATGGAACCGTATAAGTTCAGCGATATCGAGAAAAAATGGCAGAAGCGCTGGAGAGAACAAGGGCTGTTCAAAGTCGATGTAAAGAATATCTCCGATAAATATTACTGCCTTATGATGTTTCCTTATCCCTCGGCTGCGCTTCATGTCGGTCACGGCCGCAATTATATCATAGGGGACGTTGTAGCCAGATACAAGATGATGAGAGGCCTCACCGTTCTTACCCCCATGGGCTGGGACGCGTTCGGCCTGCCCGCGGAGAACGCGGCCATCAAGAACGGCCTTCATCCCAAAGAATCCACGCGGGATAACATAACCATGATGAAACGTCAGATGGGTTCCTGGGGCGTGGAATATGACTGGGACCGTGAGGTCACCTCATGCCTCCCTGATTATTATAAGTGGACGCAGTGGATATTCCTTAAACTTTTCGAGAAAGGCCTGGCTTACAGAAAAAAGGCGTTTGTCAACTGGTGCCCTTCCTGCAACACCGTGCTGGCCAATGAGCAGGTAACGGATGGCAGCTGTGAAAGATGTGATACCCGTGTGGAACAGAAAGAACTGGAACAGTGGTTCTTCCGGATCACCGATTACGCGCAGAGGCTGATAGACGATCTCGATAAACTGGATGAATGGCCGGAAAAGGTGCGGATAATGCAGCGCAACTGGATCGGCCGTTCCCAGGGTGTGGATATAGATTTTCCGGTAGCGGATTCTGACAGGACGCTTACCTGTTTTACCACACGTGTTGATACTATTTACGGATGTACTTATATGGTGCTGGCCGCGGAACATCCGATGATCGAGGAACTTATAGCGGACAGTCCGGAGAAGGACAGGATCATGGAGTTTGTCCGCGAGGTCCGCAGCGAATCCAGAATAGAGCGGGTCCAGACGGCAGGGGAGAAAAGAGGCCTATTTACCGGACGGTACGTGATAAACCGGATAAACGGCAGGAAGATCCCGCTCTGGATAGCGGATTATGTGCTTATGGAGTATGGTACAGGCGCGGTCATGGCGGTCCCTGCGCACGATCAAAGGGATTTTGAATTCGCGAAGAAATACGGTCTGCCGGTTGAGGTCGTTATCGACGATCCCGCGGAGCACATCGATGCCGGCAAAATGACGGAAGCTTATGAAGACGAAGGTATCCTTACCGGTTCAGCGCAGTTTGACGGCATGAAAAGCCCCGATGCCATGGGCGCGATAGCTGGTCATATGGAAAAAGAGGGGATCGGCGGCCGGGCTGTCCATTATAAACTGCGGGACTGGCTTATTTCGCGGCAGAGATACTGGGGAGCTCCTATCCCGGTCGTCTATTGCGACAGCTGCGGCATTGTTCCGGTGCCTGAGGACAGGCTGCCTGTCTTTCTGCCGGAAGGCGTTGAGTTTCGTCCCACCGGAGAATCGCCGCTGAAGGACGCGCCGGATTTTGTGAAGACGGACTGTCCGTCATGCGGCGGCCCCGCGCGGCGTGAGATCGATACCATGGACACGTTCGTTGATTCCAGCTGGTATTTTCTGCGGTATATTTCGCCCCGGCTGGATGACAGGCCTTTTGACACGGAGGATGTCAATAACTGGCTGCCCGTGGATCAGTACATCGGCGGTGTGGAACACGCTATATTGCACCTGTTGTATTCCAGGTTCATTACCAAGGTCCTGTATGACGCCCGTTATGTGGGATTCGATGAACCGTTCAAACGGCTTTTTACCCAGGGAATGATCATCAAGAACGGCGCCAAGATGTCCAAATCCAAAGGCAACGTTGTCAGCCCGGACAGCTTGATAGAAAAATACGGCGCCGATACGGTCCGCCTGTACACTTTGTTCATCGGCCCTCCGGAGAAAGACGCGGAATGGTCGGATAGAGGCGTCGAAGGAGCGTACCGTTTCCTGAAAAGGGTATGGAACCTTCTGGGCGTGCTGGATGCCGCTCCGGGATCAGGCGGGGACGAAGATGCGCGGAAGAGCCTGTTGCGGAAGATGCACCAGACCATAAAGAAGGTGACCGGGGATATAGATGGATCATTCCATTTTAATACGGCCATCAGCGCGATCATGGAGCTGGTGAACCGGGTATACGCGGGCCTGAGTGAAAAAGGAGAGGGCTGTTATGAAAAGAAATGCATTGAGGAGGTTTTGCGCAATACAGCCCTTCTTCTGGCGCCTTTTGTGCCGCATATAGCAGAGGAGATACACGGAAGAATGGGCGGGACGCCCGAAAGCGGCAGCGAGACAAAAACAAGTATTTTCAAATGCACCTGGCCCGCTTTCCGGGAAGATATGCTGGAAGCGGATATGGTTACGGTCCCGGTGCAAATCAACGGTAAACTGCGCAGCACTATTGAGATGCCGCGTAATCTGGAGCAGAAGAAGATCCAGGAGATAGTCGAGAGTGACGAAAAGATAAAAGTATGGCTTGCCGGAAAAGAAGCCCGCAAATGGATAATCCTTCCTGAGAAGCTGGTGAACATAGTGGTGTGACCTTTCATTCTATCAAAAAAAGAAAATAGCCGCCTTTAATTTAATGCACCTTTGAAGTTCCGCGGACGTAAGTCCGGGGGTGTATCGGGTTCCGACGTAGTCGGACAGGCGAAGCCTGACTCGGCTAAAGCCACGGACGTCAGTCCGTGGAAGTTTACTATTTTTTTAACCCAGATAGCGAACCAGGTCAGAGGTTTTTGTGGCGTTATATTTGATTTATAATAAATATAAACTTGACAAAAAATTAAACAAGGATTAACATAAGATCAATGGACAAAGACAACGGAAAAAGCGCCCTGTCTCTTACAAGGCCCGAAAAACTCGTTCTTATCATTCTGTCCCTGCTCTTATTTATCGGCGCTGCGGCGCTCCACTGGCGGCGTTCACGGCCGTTCGAGAAGATCGTGGTCGCGGAAAACGGTGTCAGAAAAGAACTCACACTAAAACAGGTTGAAGGCCTGTTGCGGGAAAAACGGAAGATCAACATCAACACTGCCTCATTTAATGAGCTCACTCTCATCCCCGGCATTGGCAGGGTCCTTGCCTCCAGGATAATTGAGTACAGGAATTCTTGCGGGACTTTTTATCATGAAAGCGATCTCTTGGACGTCGAGGGCATAGGAGAGAAAAAGCTCGAGAAGATGAAAGATTTCCTGAGGATGCCATGACCGTAAGGGGCTCTTAATATGAAAAGACCTCTCCTGCTCCTCATGATCTTTTTTCTCGCCGGTATCTTGATTTCTACGGCCGCAAAAATACCGGCGATAAACGGGTGGATATGCGCCGGTCCGCTTATATTAACCATATTGATCTTTCTCATCGCCCCCTCGTTACGGCATGATAAGCTCTTTTATTCCCTTCTTTGTCTGTTCTTTTTTCTTCTCGGGATTTTCAGGTATGCAGGCTCGATGGCCCCGGCTGAAAACGATATAAGCGGATTTATAACGGAAACCCCTGAAGAAGTTCTGATCTCCGGAACAGTTACGGGTGATCCCGAATGGAAAAAGGCCTCTTACGCCTGGTATCTTGTTTTTCCTTTCAGGGCGGAACGCCTTCTTGTGAGGGGGGATGAGAAGACTGCAACCGGGACTGTCCGCGTAAGCCTTTTTATGCCCGGGAAACAGCCGCGAATAGGGGATAAGCTGGTCATCGGCGGCAGGCTGTCGCTCCCGCGGGGAAGGAAAAAACCCGGCGGGTTCAGCTACAAAACATATTTAAACCGTATGGGAGTGCGGGCGGTAATGTCTTCCGCGGAGAAAGAGCATTATTTGAGGACCGGGATCGAAAAAGGGCCTGTGCTCTCGCCCAGGCGGCTGTTATCCGCGGCCAGGAACAACTCCGACAGTATTATGCGCGGACATCTTTCAGGCGTTACAAGGGCGGTTGTCCGATCCGTCATCCTGGGCCTGAGAGGTGAGATAACGGAACAGACGGCCGATACGTTCATAAAGACCGGGACCATGCATATCCTGGCTGTCAGCGGCCTTCACATAGGTATTGTAGCCGTGGCGCTCATGGGACTGCTGCGGCTGACGCGGTGCCCGAGAAACCTGACATATTTTTTAACGGCACTCGGTATCTGCGCGTTTGCCGCGTTTGCCGGATGCCGGCCGTCTTCGATCCGCGCCGCTCTCATGGGGACATTTGTTCTTTTCAGCATGTCGCTGGAGCGGGAACCGGACATTGTAAACGCCCTGGCGCTTTCGGCGTTCCTGATAACATATTTTTATCCGGGCCAGCTTTTCATGCCGGGATTTATCCTTTCTTATCTGGCCGTTCTCTGCATCATTTACGTGAGACCGCTTACAGACGCTTTTTTAAGGGTAACGCCCCGGGTGTTCGGAGAAAGCAGAACAGCCGTCATAAGAAGATACCTGCTCCGATTACTGTCGGTATCTTTTGCGGTATGGATAGGTATGATGCCGGTGATCGCTTCGTACTTTCACATAATAACGCCTGCCGTGGTCCTGTCGAACCTCTTAGCCGTCCCCGTGCTCTTTGTAACGGTAATACTGGGCTCTGGTCTGCTGCTGGCCGGTTCTGTCGGTTTTCTGTCGCTGCCTGCGGGTTTCATCTCCAGTGCCTTGAATCTCGTCGTGCTTTTTTTTATAAAGGCTATGCGGATGATCTCACAGATCCCTTTTTCCCATATAAAAGTATCCTCACCGAATAGGACATTCATCGCCGTGTTCTATGCGGTTCTGACAGCTGCTGTTATATTCTTCCGCCGAAACGAAAAGCAGCGGAGTTTGATAGTAATATTTCTGTTTTTCACGGCAAATTTATTTGTGTGGGACGAAGTCGTTTTCCGCCAAACTGTCATCGCGGAAGAGAAAAAAGAGGGTTTTCGGCCGCGTAAATGCGGTAATGGCTGGATACGCAGTTTTGAAGCGGGAATCCGTACTCCTCGTAATCTCGATTCCGATCCCGCATCGGAAGCGGATTCCGGCAAGAATGTGCTTAAGTAGCCTTAAATTAAGATATAAAATAGTTACATATTTCTTTATTGAACACCCTATCTTTTGTGGTAGAATGTTACTATGATATATAAGTAACTATTTAGTGGTATAACAAAATATTCACAAACTGGAGAGAAAAATATGAGAAAAATAGCGTTTAATACGTGTAAATTGGTTATCGCATTTACGGTGATTTCCCTCTTGGCATGTGCTGTTTCCGTGGCGGAACTGCCATATGTTTATCCGGGAGAAAGTGCTGTATTCACCTACTATGATGCACCCAATACTAAGCGCGTTCAAACGGCAGAAGTAGAATCCGAATGGGACGAAGAAAGCGAATTTTATCTCAAGGGAGTGAAATACTACTTCTCGAACATATTCTTATATCTTGATTCACTTACTGGAAAGGAGTACGGCCGGGTTTACAGGATAGATGTCCCGGAAGAGGGATGGTATTATGAGATCACATATGCCGATCCGGATGACCCTCTTAACAGTATAATATTGAGCAAGGTGAAGAAAGACCTGACAACAGATGCGCTTTTGGAAGAATATACATATGATGAGACCGGGCGGCTAGTCCGGGATGACTATGTGTCGGAGAATCGTTATTACACCTATACCTATTATGACAGCCCGAATGAGAACCAGGCGGATTATAAATATGAGTATGAACGCGATACTGGTACATTATTATACGCGTACAAGTATGATCTTGACGGCACTCCGCTGGTGGTATACGAGTATGATGCCGCCGGCAATATAGTGGGAGAGACTGCCGGTGTCGCTTATACGTATTATGAAGAAAGCGGCAGGATAAAGACGAAAGAATTACTGGTGGACGGGGCGGATCCGGCGGGCACGATCTACGAATACTCGGATGAAGCGATTTATAACACAGGCACGGATACGGAACACGGTTATCTGGTAAAACAGACCAACCCGGACGGAAGTTATACCACATTCAGCTCATCCGAATATGATGACAACGACAAGCTTGAGAAACGGACCACTTACGAAGCCATCTATACTTACTACGTGCCGAGCGGAAGAATATATACCAAAGAACTCCGTGTCGCTGTCGACGGCGATCCCGCGGGCACGATCTACGAATACTCGGATGAAGGGGTTCATAGTGTAGGTTCAGACGCTGAATCCGGGTATATGGTGAAAAAAACCGATCCTGACGGAACCTACACAACGTTTACGGCATACGAATACGATACTGACGGCAATCTTGTGTCACAGACCGCTTATGAAGCCCTGTTTACCTACTATGTGCCGGAAGGAAGAATACATACCAAATATCTCCGGATCGCCAGCGGCGATGATCCCGCGGGCACGACCTACGAATACTCTAACGACCCGGTCCATAATGTAGACACGGACAGCGAGCATGGCTACCTGATAAAGAAGACCAACCCTGACGGAAGCTACACGACATACAGCGATTACTGGTCACCGGACCAGCCGCGGTTTGTAAGCGAATACGACGCGGGCGGCAACCTGCTTGCGGAATACGAATACGACACAGAGGGCAACCCTGTGGAAGAACCCGGGGATACGATAGAAGAGTATGACTCCACCTTGATGAAAAGGAAGATCGAGTTAGCGACTTCGGACATATACGAATATCTTGAGGAGGACTGGTTTGGACAGGGCTACGGCCGTGTTACGCTTGTATACGACGCGTCAGAGACGACATACAGGACGTATGACTGGGACGCGTTGCAGGTGACTGTTGAAGAATATGAGGGCGCGTATGAGCCGGCGGCGGAC
>QNCM01000017.1 GCA_003644505.1 Candidatus Makaraimicrobium thalassicum
AGTCAAGGATCCGGTACGACTGTACTAGATGTACATAAGATAATCTAGATCCGGTACCGGCTATACTAAACTAGCCGGCTAGACCGGTCAGATATAGCTAGTTAATCTAGATCCGGTACCAGGCTAAGTCATGTCATCAGTAAGACAATATCTCCACCTGTCATTTGAATTGGTCTCTCCAAGAGTACATCTAGTCTACTTGGTACACTAGACTATTAGACCATTTGTCCTCCTGTTCGTACATGCACACATGTACGAGAACCAAACCCATCTACCCATCCGCCTAGCTGCCCAGTAGCCAGATGAGGACGTTGAGCAATATGATCACCAGCAAAAACAGCGCCATACTGTAGAATACGAGGCGGAAAATGACCACTGCTAGACCTCTCAGGAGAGGGAGGATGGAGGAGTCGGGGTAGTAACCGCGGTTATTGCTGTTGTCATTGTTTTTCATCTTTAGTCTAGTCCTCCGTAGTTTCAAATGGCAAGATGGTCATCAAAGCATCACGAAGGAAGTCGTGCAGAGCGTTGCAGAGGTAGTCGACTACCTCGAAGTCTACCTTTGCGGGGTCGATGCCAAACGATTCTAACAGGTTGTGCGCTGCTTCAAGCTCGACGTCTTCCAGCGTTCTCCCACGGGCCGCCTTATCAAGGTCGAGTCGCACGCCATTTTTCTCGATGACCCCGCCGGCCGTGTATTCGACCGACGATGCTGTTAACTTGGGCTTCTCTCCCATTTTCTATCTTCTCCTCTCTCGTTACAGGTTACAGGTTACAGGTTACAGAATGGATACCACGTCTACAGGATGGAACGGATAGCGCTGTCCAGTACACGAACGAGCGCTTCCACTCCCTCCTCCTTCAATATGTCGTTAACGTCTTTATACTTCGTGTCCAATTTTAGAATCGCCACACGAACGTTATCCCTATTAAGCGATTTCCACAGCTTCCTTGCTCCCTCCATTCCCGCTCTATCGTTATCGAAGACAATGTAGATAATCTCATCCTTTAGCCAAGGCAGCTCTCTATTACACGTCCCACCAGTAGCAATCGGGAACGGCTTATCGCCGAGGGATAGCTCAGCTGCCTGGAACAGGGTGATTGCATCTATTGGGCTCTCACAGACAAATAGGAATGGACTTGGAGGTGGTGGGTAAACGGGAAAGTATGCGCTCCCTTTCCTCGGCCCTCTAGTGTAGACGCGCGCACCAGGAGCAATGGGCTTATACTCTAAGCTCTGGACATCTCCCTTCCCATCTCGGAATGGGAATACGATGTGATTTCCCTCTTTATCCTGCCGATATTCTACAGTATCGGAGATAATCGGATCAATTTTTCTCTCTTTCACCAGATATTGACGAGCTACGGTTGCATCGCCTTGCCTTAACTCCTCCCAGAGTTTCCGAACCGCTACTGTTCTGCGCTTGCTTGTTACGTGTCGCACTGATGCTGATGACGGCGGCGGCGGCTTACCTTCTAGGAACGCAATAAGATCGTCAATGTTATCGATGCCCTCTCGCCGCATTATGTAGCTCACGACACTTTCAGCATATGCGCAGTTATTCCGCCTGTTGCAAACTATCATTCGGAGTGGTTTCTTACCGAATGCGCGACGAAGTCTGCATTGCGGGCAGATCATTTCGTAATAGGTTCCTTTATCCTGAGGCTCCAACTCTCCGATGAGGTATCTTGGAGGTAACCTTTCAATAATGCGCGATAGCTCTTTATACCGTGTCATATTACTTCTATATTACTTCTATATTGCTTCGTACATCGCCATGTGTTCTTTCTTGAACTTCAATCGGACGACTTTCCCATCCCCACCGATGCGGCTACCAGCGATAAAAAGCCGCATTTCAGGGGGATTCCGCCTGCTTTCGTCTTTAGTCTGCGATAGGGTGAGGATCATATCTGCCAGCATCAGACTGCCTATGCCCCAGCGGCCGTCGCTGGCCGTTATCAGGCTCTTCTGAAGCCCCTCCTTGTTCGTGTGCTGGGCTGTCAGTATAGCCGTCTTATGCCTCATTCCAATCTGCCGCAGATCAGTTACGACTCGCTCTTGAACTACGACGGGGTTCTCGGACTGTTGAATCGGCTCTACCTGTGTGAGCATGTCTACTATTGTGATCGAGGGGGCCAGCCCGTGGGCTCGTAGCGAGAGGAGAGTGGCTTCTAGCGCTAGAGCTGAGCTCGACCCCCTCATTCTTTCCTGGATCGCAATTTTGTTTTTTCGCTCTTCTAGCCATTTTAGAACCCTTTCTCTCCTCTCTTCATCGTGTGCTGCGAGCTCATCTATGGGTAATGCGGCAATTCGAGCATCTAGTCGTTTTTCAATTTCTGCTCTTTTTATTTCCATCGTATAATATAGCACGTCATGTCCTGACATTACCGCCGCTAGTGCGGCATTCAGCAGGAATGACGACTTGCCAATTTTAGGAGGGCCTATGAGAACATAGAGGTAGCCGACAATCCAACCTCCGTTCAAGTAGGATGTAAGAGTATTCCACGGCGTCGTTATCCTTGGTGGTTCGGGCTCGGTCTCCTCCTTGAGGTGGTCGCCGTAGATTGCCCAATCTTCTCCTGACGCTTCCCCTATGGCCATTATGCGGGTCAGCTGTTCGAGCACCTCGTTCCCGCCGCCGGAGGCCCACCTATCAGCTGCCCCGCTTAGAATATACGTCCTGCCTAAATATCGTCTAGCTGCCTCTGCCGTCTGCCGTATCAGATTAATACGACTTTCAGTCGACATAGGCTCAAGTATTGATAACTGCTTCCTACTGAGATTCCATTGCTGCAGTATGGGGTCAGGGAGGAGATCGTGGCATTGTTTGTAGTGTTCTATCGCTGCCTTTACTATCTCCTGTTCTCGGAGGCCGAACATTGCCGCTGGAAGCCATTCCGCAACTTCAGACAGGAAACAGAGGTCTGTCAGTAATGCCACTACGGTCGGCGTCATCTATGCAACACTCAGCGTCATCTACTTGAACTTGGCCTTCCCGCAACAATATCGATTATGCCACATTCGTCAGTAGTAGTAGTAACTATGCATCTATCACTGCCACACTTTTTGCAGCCCTCAAATTTCTCCCCTGGCTTTATCGCGTCTCCATAACCACACTCTAAACAGACGTAATGCCGTTCGGTTACTGGCTTTCTTTTTCTCCACTTCAATACCATTTAGTATATTCCCATTGTTCGTAGCATTTTTCGCAGCTCTTTCACCTTCTCCTCAGCCCAGTCAAATTTGGGAATCTCGGCATCGGGATTCCGAGCTGCAATAAGTAAGTCCCTGAGAATTGCTGGGGCTCCGATACTTCCCGCTATTAGCCCAATTATGGCGTCTGGTATTGCCCACTCGGAATAGGACTTCATCGCCTCTCGCAACTTTGCCATAGCGTCGTCCACCTTTTCCTCCAGAGGGCGTATCTCGTAGCCGTCCGCTATTTGATACTTCAGATATTCTTGTGCGAGAACAATGTGCTTCTTCAGCTTCGGTTGGAAGATTCTGCTATTGCCAATAATGCAGTCAACTGCTGCTGGAATATCCCCGATCTTCTTCGCTACCTTTACCGTCTGCGCTAACATCTTGTTCCTGAACGTTTCGGCCATCTCAGGATGCTCTGCAAGCCTCGATTCCATATAGTAGGTAACCTTGGCCTCCAAGTCTGCCTCTGCGTCTGCTTGCGTCTTTGTCTTTTTCTTTCCCATCTGGTTCTCCTCTACGAGAATTGTTATTTTATCTGCTCTCTACCTCTAACTTAACTATAATCCCTCGTAGTGAATTTGTCAAGTCTTTTCTCACACCACCCTCGTTCCGGTCAGTCCGGCTGAAAGTAACACCACCCTCATTCCGGTTAGCCCGGCTAAAAGTGGCTCCATTTTTTTCTAAGGCTAAATAGCCGACGACCCGTCAAAAATGGCATCAAAAATCAGGTGATTTTGACATATAATGGAGAGACCAATAACAAATGACAGATGGAGATGTGAAATTTTGTGGCCCTATAGTGAAGCGTATGGATCAAATGTCTATAGAGCGAACCATAGAATGATCCATAGGTTATAGGTTATAGGTTGTGCTGCGTTAAACACAGAAATGCAAATTATCGTAGTTCAACTGCAAAGCCGAAAGAGCCAATTATTGTAGTCTGGCTTATACATAGAACCAAAAGAGCCACTTGTTATAGTTTGGCTTAAACATAGTGAAACTAAAAAAGAAGGATATTATAGTTCAGGCTGCTGAGGAATTCGGCGACGATCCTGTCCGTATAGCCACCATAACAGGTGAGAGCAAAGACACAACGCGGATGACACTCGCGCGGCTTAGGCTGGATGATGTGAAAGTCCCAGCGAGGATAGCGCAGGAGTTGGAAGATGTCCGCCAAAGGATTGTTGCCCTCTATGAGGAGGCAGATGATCCCAACAAAACAAAAATCGTAAAGGTCAAGACGGACATCCTAAAGGTTCACCTCCAATTTCTAGCAACGTTGGAGCGGATGTCCGCTGGCCTGCCCCAAGTAAATATGGGGAAGGATAGCGCAAAGCTGCTAGCGTCCCGGACGACGAAAGTGGAAAAGATATACGGAACTCCACCGGCCAACTGATGAGTGTAATAGCTGCACATCCCGACGGCGTATGTTTGAGTGAAGACGAGGAGCGCGACCTACTACGGTGTCAGCGCGATCCCGTGTTTTTCATTAACAATAGGCTTTCACTCCAGACGGCGCGCCTTAACCTCGGTGAATCTCAGTTTACACCATTTCGCCTATGGCCGTTTCAGGAGAAGTATGTCAGGATAGCAACAGGAGAAAGCGATAAGCCGGTAAAGATAATCATCAGGAAAACCCGCCAACTAGGAGCGACGTGGACGAGCTTGGCTATTATCCTTTACTATCTTCTATTCCATCCGGGTAGCGTCGCGGCGCTTTGCAGCCGTAAGGAAGAGCTAGCACTTCGACTAATGGATCGTTTGATCATCTTATACGACAGCCTGCGAATGTACCCGTGGCTGCGTATTCCCCGTAAGTTCCGAAGTGCTAATGTCCGTCGGAGATTGGTGTTGAAGAACGAGAGCGTTGCCCTGGCCTTAGCCACTACTAGCTCGACGGGAATTGGGGAAACTCCGACTATATTCTTCGCTGATGAGGCGGCGAGGAACGAGCTGTTCGGAGAGGTTCTAGGCGCCTTCCTGCCGAGCACGGCGCGTTGGGGGCGCGTGCTGATCGTCAGTTGCTCCCGCTGTTCGAGGAAGCACGCATACGCGCGATTATGGGATGATGCAGTGGCAGGCAGAAATGAGTTTATCCCACTCGAATGGTTTTGGTGGGAATATCCAGGGTATCACAATTCCGACGGAACCCCTAATGCGAGAGGGTTAGAATGGCTTGAGACTATGCGCCGCGAGCTGCCCACAGTAGAATTTCAAACGGAGATTCTTCACAATTGGATTGGAGCCGAATATCCGTTCTATGATGTTGAGGCACTCAGAACTAGGCTGGATGAGCTGCGTGAACTCGGCACCGTTGAAATAGATCGGAAGTATGGCGGGCACCTTAAGGTGTTCTCAAAGCCAAGCCCCGGCCACCGCTACGTTATAGGCGTCGATAGCAGCATGGGGATTGGAAAGGATTGGCAAGCTGCTCAAGTAATCGATTGTAACACGTTAGAACAGGTTGCAGTTTATCACTCTCAGGAGAAGCCAGACGTATATGCCAACGTTTTAGCTTCAATTCACCGCGAATACAATTTTGCCGATTTGGCGATAGAGAACCAGGGACCGGGCGGCATTGTTGCGACCACTCTCAATCAGCTTGGCCTCGGTCGTTTTATCTGTACTTTGGATCGTCCAATGATTGAGGTTCTGCGCCCTACGCGCGACCTTTATCCTGAGAATATCAATGAGAAGCAGCCGGGTATCGCAATGACGCGAAACCTGAAGCATAAGGCCCACCATTCTGTAGACGTAGCTTTACGCCGAGGCCAGCTGACTCTTTACGACGATGAGACAATCTTTGAATTGACTAGTATGACTGCAACGTCTAGTGGGATTATCGAAGCGGCAGGCGGCGGGCACGACGATTTGGCAGATGCGCTTGCCATAGGATATTACGTAGTTACTGAGAAGTTTGGGTATGGAAGAGAATCGGTAGCGTTAACAGCGAGTAGCATTAACAATATCTACGATGCTATCGATGATACAAGCACTGATGATATTCAATCTGTAAGGATTTACGAAGACAATGACATTCTGGAAATATCTCCCCTTTTGGAAGAGGAAAGAGCCGGACAAGGGTTCCTTACCTAAGAAAGCCTATATCTACGCCGAGAACGAGATAGAGCGCTTTCTGTCTGAAGAGGTCTTTGAAAATCCTGATGACCTCGTGAGACGATATGGCGATTACTCTGTTTACCAGGAGATGGTGAAGGATAGTGTTGTGGATGCCGCCGTGTCTCGCTTAGTTCTGACGGCCGTTCCTAAGAGGTGGCGCGTAACGACACCGGACGGAAAACAGAACAGAGTTACCCGATTCTGTGAGGATGCTCTCTCGGATATGGAGAGGTCTCTTGCAGATGCCGCCCGTGAGCTGGTTTTCTCTGCTGTTGTCTGTGGTGTGGGGTTTGCCGAAATAGGGATAGCACCACCCCTACGGGTGCTCGATTTGAAAGTTCTCGACCCAAAGAACGTTCGCTACGAACGGGATAAATATGGGGTTGTTACAAACCTACGGTTTAGAAATGCTGATGGCGAATGGACTCCTCTGAATCCTTACAAATTTTTAGTGATGGTAAGAAATAGAAGGTTCAATAACCTGTACGGAGTCAGCGATCTACGGTCAGCATATCTTCCTTATCGCGTTAAGGGCATTCTTCAGAAGGCAAGGGCTCTATATTTGGAGAAGTTTGCCCATCCCCCGCTGTTTGCCTATTTGCCTCCATCAATGAAGGCACAATCCAGCGAGGCTGGGCGAATTAGAACACTCCTTGAGAATCTACGAAAGCGACAAGTGCTAACTATTCCTGCTGATGTCAGGATAGGATTTATGGAGGTGGTGCGTGCAGAGCGAAACGAATTTGAGAGCGCAATGAACGCGTTGTCGAATGAAATTAGAACTGGAATTCTTACTGCCTTTCTAATGGCAGGGGAGGGCCTGTCTAGCACTAGCCGATCGGCAGCAGAACTCCATGAGGCTTCCGCGATGGTTAAAATCCTCACCGTCCGAGAGCAGATTGAGGATGTGCTATCGAGGCAGCTTCTATATCGCATAGCTGCTTATCGGTACGGGAAGCGAGAGGCCGAATCTGCCCGGCCCACCTTGGAATTCATTGCCCGGCCCACTGCTAATCCTCAAGAGCTAGCTAATACTATTTTAGCTCTGAAGGAGGCTGGCTATAAGACCGACGTTAAGTATCTATCCGATCGGTTTGGAATGCCATTGGAGGACGATGAGATTGATACGGGTGCGGACGTTGGCACCTACGATCCGAAACAACAGATAAAGGACAGACGCCGTTACATCCCCTGGTCTCAGAGAAAGGGAAGCCAAGAGGTAACTAGCGGCAAGGGGAAAGAGGCGCCAGTGGCTGAGGTCGTGCCCGTCTAGGCCATGAGGTAGTGAGGAACCGATGCCGGAGGAAACGAAAGATTACATACGGTTGCCTACTAAGCAGTCTCGTGGGTTCAAGCCGGTTAGATATAGATATGGAAAGCCATTTTCTAATGGTGTGCGACCGCTATTTGGTATCAATAGTGAGGGTAAGACAGTGATTGTTACGTTGCTATTTCCGAAGGATAAGTTCGATTGGGAATCTGCAAGAAAGTGGAAGGAGAGCCATAACTTCGCAGAAGCCGATATCGAACTTGTCGATTCAATAAATAGCGTCCAAATCCTCGAGCTTGACCATGCATCAGAGAGGTTTTCGGATAAGCCGTGGGATGCAAATGCCGTCCGTTGGAAATTAGGTAAGGACGGCTTCCTATGGGCAAAAGGCGATAATCGTTCCGACTGGAAATTCCCCTACAAGTTTCTGGATGGGACAATATCGACAAAAGCCGTTGCAGCTGCAAAGAGGATGTTACTGGGCGCGCGGTCGGGGAAGAATCTCGTTAATAAGTATCCCGGCGTACTGGAGCGCGTTAATGCTCTCTTGAAAGCAATTGCAAAATGGCGTGCTTCTCAGAATCACAGCGAGCGCATTGCATCTCCGCTGGAATACGCCGAATTCAAGGGAGAGAAAATCTTCCGAGAGGGAATCTTCACGTCCGCTGAGGGTATCACGCGCGAATGGACATCAGAGGATATCGACACCATTATAGCCAATCATGTCGCGTTTGGGATTGAACCTAATGTTACTACGGGAGATCATTCGCGAACTGGTAAAGGCAAAGTCGGTATTGCTACTAATCTGCGGAGAGACCCGGATGATCCGAGATGGATCGTAGCGGACATCTACGTTCCCGACGAGTACGCTAAATATGTCGGATGGGAGAAAGCGTTTTCTCGTCCGAGCGTTTCAATAGTCCCCGACCTGACAATCGATGGGGTCAGCTACGGCCCTGCAATCAAGTCGGTTACGCTATTGGGCGATCTCTGCCCGGCTATACCAGACATCCCACATATCGGGAAGGAAATAAGCTGGAATCCGCCTGAACAGAGGCCTGAGCTCCAAGCTTATTTCTCTGAGGACAAAAACAAAGACAAGAACTATAGTATGTCAGTTTCAGCATTTAACGTAGAGGACAAGAGGATGCCATCTAACACGGAAACAAACAAGTCAACTTCTGCTACGACAACCGAAGCGGCTAAGGCCAACCATGCAAGTGGAGACGAGAGTACTCCTGCCGTGGAGAAGCTTGAGCAACAGTTTGCTGAGGCAGTGCGTCAGAATGAGCAGCTCCAAGCGCTATTAAAGAAGCGCGAGGAGGAGATGAAGAAGCGGGATGCGCTGCTGATTCAGAATGCTCGCAAACTGGCGGAGATTGAAGTTGATACGTTCTGTGAAGACATGATAAACAAGGGCGTCGCTACGTGTATCGTTGAGGCAGCCCGCCCAATCCTTCTCGCTACCTCCTATCCTGACACTAATACCGTCAACTTTAGTGAGAAGGAGAAGGGCCTGTCTTTTGCAGATGCGTTCAAGAAATTCATCTCCGTTCTGATTGAGAACAAGGCCAATGCTTTCGTTGATTTCAGCGAGCAGGCCGATCAGAAGCAAGCGGGTTCCCCCGGTGAGGAGGCCGGCGCTGCTGCCGATTCTGGTGGAGCTAAGGCTTCCGCAGCCGACATAGAGGTAAGTCTCTCTGGGGCTGATAGAGAGCTGCTGGATGGTATTTCCGCAGCTACGGCGGGGGACGGTATTAAGATCACCGAAGAGGATATAAAGGCTTTGCAGAGCGGGAAGCTCGAAGCCTCGTTTGTGTCTAGCGTAAAATAGTAGGAGGAACAAATGCCTGATCCTGGAGAGCTCTTTGGCGCTGCGAATAGGACGTATTCGAGCCGAAGAAAGACTGGAGAGGTAATCACGTGTTCTGTTGCAGATGGGGAGACCATCTATAAGGGCACGCTGGTTTGTTATGAGTACGACGGTGGCCTCACCGGCTACGTCGTCCCGGCTTCTGACACCGCGGATTACAAGTTCGCCGGTGTCGCAATGGAGACCTGCGAAAACACCAGTTCCGCTCTCCATCGTCGAGATGAGATAAACCTGTGGCAAACGGGTGATTTTCTGTTCGAGATGGATGTTGGCCCGGACACTGGTGGCGCTTGGGCCGCCCTGTTGAAGACGGCGGTCTATATTGTGAATGACAAGACTGTCGATGTTGTTGCAAACACCACGAATGATATTCTGTGTGGTTACATAACGAAAGTGGAAGATGAGAACCACGTGTGGGTTCGCATCGATTCCGCTACGTATAAATAAGAAGGGAAGCTAGGAGGCGAATATGGGTTTTGGAACCGGCGATCTGCCGAAACTCACGGCCCCGGCACTGAACACCCTATTTATCAAGACGTTCAACAAGTTCGCTGATGCTACTAAGTGGAAGCAGTATTGTCAGGTTCTCCCGTCAAGTAGTCAGTATGAGGACTACGCCTGGTTTGCAGAGCAGATCGTAGTGCGGGAGTTCAAGGATTCCAGACAGCTCAGCGATTTTGGGGAGCTGAGATTCCAAGCCGAGAACATTAAGTTTGAGGCTACGATCCAGATTCCTCAAGACTTGATTGACGATGCTAAGTATGGTGTCATAGGTCAGTTGATCCGCCAGCTTGCTATCAAGATGGCGCGCGATCCTGACAAGAGGGCCACTAATCTTCTGAAGGCCGCGCATACCACTACTTGCTACGACGGGACTTACTGGTGCGGCACTGCCCACCCCGGCGTAGATGGCGGCCCAACCATCTCCAACTATACTACGTCCGGCTTTGGCCCCGATGCGCTGAAGGAGGCGCTGAAGAGGCTTACGACTTGGCCGGATAGGACCGGTGAGATTTACGACGTTAACCCTAACCTGTTGATCGTTGGCCGCGACGACGAGTTCACTGCTAGGCGGTGGCTTTCGTCCCAGACTATCGTTACTGGGAACACCGCGGAGATTCCATCGCAAAACATTTACTCCCAGCTTGGGATAAAGCTGCTGGTTCTCAACCAGCTGACAGCTGGGCAGTGGTTCCTGATGGATACCGGGTTTGGGATTATGCCGATTATCTTCCAACAGCGCCAGAAGATAACAACGGGATTCGTCCCCGGCCCCGGTCGAGCGGATGAGGGTGGCGACGCTTTCACGTTCATGCACGACTGCAAGATTTTTGGCGCTAAGTATCGTGGCGTTATGGTTCCCACTCACCCATACCTAATCTACATGGGCGAGCCGGGGGACTAATCTGAAAAAGAGAAACACTATGTATAACGTTGAGAGTAGAGGAAAAATGGATATGAGCAAGTTTGCAGTGCTGACCTCCATTGCGGGTCTAGTGCTCCTTCTGGTGTTGTCCTCTGCGTTTGCGGAGAATTTCACCGTATGGAAGGATGCCGTTGTCTGTGGTGCGGCTCACACTACGCTCAGTGAAGCCCTCGACTACACCGATACTGGTGCCACGTCAGTTGGTAGCGCGGATGTTCTCGCCGATTACGGATGGGTTATTATCGAAGAGGGCACTACCGACGCTACCTATAGGGTTGGGACGGAGATTGTCTATTACAACCGCAAGGATGATACCTCCGATCAGATATGGATCACCCGGCGCGGTGAGTTTGCCACCGCTGCGAATCGGCATAATATCGGTTCGTATGTCTATCAGGTGGCCGTTAGCGACATCTTCGTCAACGATAAGGGGACCGGGTTCTCCTTTTTCCTGGACATCTGTGGAGTTCAGGCTGACCATACGTCTACAGTTGCTAGCGTCTCCATACTGGCTTTCGCTGCAACCGTCTGGCCGCCGGACGACACTTTCCCGACTAGCCCAGCCCCTCAGACGTGGTTTAAGATAGATGATACTAGTGGAAAGTTTACAAATGGGGTTTATGCGTTCGATGTAGATAACTATACTGCATCGATCCCCTGCGATAGCATTTGGGCATATTTCAATACGCCTAATGCAAAGGCTTTCCGCTTTATCGCTATCCCAACTACTTGTCAGGAGAGTGGCTTTGCGCAGGACGCCGACCACTATATTGTCTTGAATGGCCAAGTTTGGCAGAAATAACAGAGGTTTGTAATGAGTATACAGATCAGCTACTCGTACTATCGAGCAAGTGATGACACGTTACAGACCAAGACGATATCCGTTGATCTCGTTGAGAAGGACTTACCGAGTTCCGGGACGCCTCAGAAAGAGTACGTTCTCAAAGGGACAGCTGGCGGAACGACTTCGTATGAGCGAAATGTAACCAACCTGATAACCGACGTCATCGAGGGCGGATGCTATCGCCCGCGGACGGTCGTAGCGGGCGGGGCGGTTGACAGTCAGATTGGCGCGGCAGATACTACCGTGAAAGTCAATGTTGACGTTACGCCTGTCGTTGGCGATGTGGTTGTGTTCGCTCATGACTTCAACTTCGATTCCAACAGCGCGGTAATCCTCCGCGAGATAACTAATGTATCCGGCTCGTCCAATCCGTTCACGCTCACTATTACCGCTACTGGTGTTCAATATGAGTGCGGAGAGCCAGTGTGGATCATACGAAAGGATGACCACTACGACATCCTGAAGCACTCTCTGAGCTACAACATGAGAACGCCTGGTATCGGTATCCAGCTGCAGCGCCCCAGTGCGCTCAGTGGGGTAACTTGGAACGACACGACTAAGAAGCTAGAATGGACGTTGTCAACCGATCCGCGTGTCGTCCAAAACGGAAGCATTTGGGTGTATGCATCGGATACGCCGTTTGGTAGTGTAGAGGATTGGAGCAAAATCGCGAACATAGAGCCCGATGGTTGGGCCGCTGGAAGCGATACGACAACGGCGGCTACCATCACGACTAAAGGCGGTAAGAATAAGGGCACGGCGTTAGGGACGGGGACGAGGTATTTCCTCGCCTTGGCTTGTCTGAATAAGACGCTGGCCGAGTCTGACTGTACCGCTAATGGCGATATGTTGAATCCAATCTTGGGAGCGTGGCACGCTAGCTATAGTGCTAATGTAACCTAAAGCGGAGCATTAGCAAATGTTTTCGTCGGCGGATGATGTAAGACAACGCGCGGAACAGCTTACATCTGCGGACGATTGGAGCGTATCGAAAATAGAGGAGAGGATTCAGCGGGCGGATGCTGAGATAAAGCAAGTTTTGGCCGCCCGCTTTTCCTCTTATTTTTCGTCGTGGGCGACACCTTCGACTACGCCCCCTAAGATAAAGAACATATCCGCAGACTGGGCCGCCGCACTTTGTCTTCTCGATGCATATGGGATAGATGCGCGCGCGTCAGATTATGCGCAGCTTTTAGAGGAACGGTGTAAAGCAGCACTGCAGCAGGTGCTGGATGATAATTTTCTCTACGGAGCTGATGGGACGGTAATCTATGGCGGCGATCCCAGAATAGGCGTGTCTGATTTCAACTATGATGATTTAGATATCGACGAAGATGATGTCGATGTCTTCAGTGGCATAGTAGAGTAACGTTGGGGGTGATGGGCACGACCGAGCAGGAAGGTTATTTACTGTTCAGCACTCCGGTTCAACTCCGGACACCTCCACGACAACTACACATCTACCGAGGTTAGTGGTTTGGTCTTTGTGCAGCGAGCGGCATCTAAGGTAACATTTCACGGTCGCTGGATGGAAATTGCGTTGAAGTGGGCTGAACGAACGCTGGATGGGCAGTTCAGCGTGGAGATAGGAAACGCGTATCGTGGCTATGTGAACAGGAGTTTCCAGAGGGAAGCAGCCCCAACGTCGCCTAGTGCGACCACTAGGACTAGATGGGCTCCTTTAATGGATTCTACTGTAAAGAAAAAGAAACGCCTTGGTGTTCGCGATCCTTCTCGTGTTCTGCATGAGACTGGCAAGCTGAAGAATAGCATTGTCATCCACCATCACAGGAAGACGATTACAATTGCCGCATCATGCCTAGACAGATATGGCAGAGAATATGCGGCAATTCCTCACACTGTTGGAGGGAGGGGTTTCCGCTCTCGCAAAGGTCAAATACAAAGACCATACCTGTACGTTCCGAGGGGATTCATAATAAACTTTCTGCTGAAAAAGCTTCAAGAAATGGGATGGACCGGGCTAACACTACATAGATACTGGTAGGCGAGATAGAACGTGCGAAATCTGGAAATACTAGAAGCTATTGTAAACGAGCTAATCGGAGATAGCCGCGTAAATGCGATCGTTGGAGATCGTGTCTACATGGTGTCTGATTTCCAAGTGATGCTGCGCGCAAAGCCAACAATACAGGTGATGCCAGATACAGTTAGTCGGGCGGACGAATACACCTGGCAGCATGTCTTTCGCATCGTAACCCATCTAGCCGATCCGACTAAAGTTCTGGAGGGCAGACAACTGAAGAAGATTCTCCAGCTGCGAGAGTCTATTATGAGCTGCCTCAAGCATTCAACCTTGAATAATCTCCTTACTGAGAAGGTTCAATTCTTGAGCGCAAGTGTTCAAAGTGTGGCGGCGGAGGACGTAAAACTCCAGCTGGACACGATGACCATTGCCTGTTTCGAGCCCTATAAGGACAATGACGATGATGTGGTGTTTACAAAGGAACAGGAGTTCTATATCGGTACCCCTAGCTACGGAACCGGGAACTATACAGACGTTACTGACTGGTCTCTGCTGAGTAAGCGAGTAGAGATGCAATTCAACTACGATGATTTCCCTCGTTATGAGGGTGGCCCGGGTGGCAATCTTCCTCTTCTGAAACAGCCCTTTACTAGACCTGGGCACACCGTTGCAGCTAAGGTATCGAAAGGAACCCTCGAGGTACTGGAAATGTTCCGTTGTATCGAGGATGACCAAGGGCAAGTGCGGCATTACATAACGCACCAGGAAAGCAGGGAAATTCCTACCGTTGCTGGCCTATATCTGGTTCGCCTATCGGATGGTACGTATTGGAAGTCATATTTCCCTGTAATGCAGCCACTTCCCGAGGAGGATTCAGGAATTAGTCCCGATTCACCCATATTACTTATCAACTTTTTATCTCTTGTGGACGAGAATCAAATAGATGGTTGGCAGTATGGGTATTCTGTAATCGAGGCTAGTTCAACACCAAAACCGTAAGATATAAAGTAGTGAGGTTAAAATGACAATTCCTAACCCCGACTATTGGAGCACAGATACGGGCTCGACTATTAACATTCGTCGTGATCCTGTTCTGATTTGGCAGCCTGATGGTCTCGGAGAAGTCCAGAGGATACAGTGCTTCACTAGGACACTCGACGAGACTGTCCCAATCACCAGTATGGGGGGAATTCACACTGGGACGGTGCAGACGATAGGTGCCCCGATAACGACGGTATCTATCACTCAGACCGAGCTCTATTTTGGGCCTCTACAGGTAACCGCTCTTGGGACGAATGCACCATCGGAAGTCGATCCGACAAAGCGTTTTACAAAGTATCTCCCTGTTTCTATAAGGGCATTAGAGGAAGTAATCACCGTAACGGGAACGGTCTCCGCTATTCGGAATGGTTCTAAACTCCCTGCCGATTGGCAGAAAGGCAACCAGGGTCAGAATATGACCGGTTCTTATGTGTTCAAACCGGCGGGTGGAGACGGTAGTATTACGATTACGATTGATGATACTTACGTTCTTACGGAGATTACTGAGGCAAGCGATCCCGGAGGGCTGACAACGTCCACCTGGACATTTAGACGAGTAACTCCCACGTCTGATGAAGTCAATATGGCAACACGGCTAATTGAACCGGTAACTGATTATTATATTATCGATATTGCTGAGTTCGGCGGCGGCCCACTCGTTGAAGGGGAAAGCGTGTATACGTGGACGCAGACTATCGATTTCAGTGCGGATGATGTGGTAACAGCTAGGCTTTCGATAGTCGTTTATCCCCATACGGATGCGTAATGACCAACATAATAGGAGAAACAGAGAGTAATGGTCAGTATTGACCGGCACAGGGAGAGGGGTGAGAAGTAATGGCCAGCATTGCAGGAGAAGTCTGGTCTGAGGCTCAATTTACTTCCATTCCTGCTGTATCTGCTACGATGACGGCAGATGCAAGTGATGAGGTTTATGTCGAAGACCACGGATACATATGGCGCGCTGTGTTTCGAGGATTCATGATTCCCAGCGGGAGTCTCAATCAGTGGAGGGACTATTTCGTCCGAGAGGGCGTTTGGACTGGAGCTACTCCGACCGGTGGAGACGGCGCATCTGCCACTTTCTCCCTCCCCTCAGGCGCTCCAACATCAGACAAGTTTGTATTCAAACGGTTAACCGTTACACCTGTTGATAGATCGGGAATTTTTGTAAACGCAACGCTAGTGTTTCAAGCGCTAAAGAAACCGTAACAATGGAGGAGAAGCAGTATGAGCGATCTCGACATCAAAACCATAGACGATCTATCTCCAGAGGAGCAGGAGGAGTACAAAGCTCTCATCCCCGGTAAGGCCAAGAAGTTCTACTTCTGGATTGGGGAGAACGGATATCCGTTTGATGCTAATATGATGCCAACTGGAGCACTAAGCTACGTAAACGACTACGTGCGAAAACACGCGCAGAAACAGCCAGATAGAATACTCGATTACTACGATCCTGAGTTTGTTGTTACGTTCCTGTGGAAAGCACTCTCCCCATACTACAAAGAATCTCTGGTCAGCCCCAACGAGATCAATAAGCGGATTACCACGCCTCAGGTGAAAGATGCGCTTAGACGGATTTTCCAACTCTGCTTTACTGCTGAAGACCTTCCGAAGGAGACCGAGGATTTTTTCTCCAAATTGACCCCTCTAGCTATCTTGGTAAACACTCCTTGGACACCAGAGGCATTGCTCATGATCCCTCAAATGTTGGAGGAGTACGGGGACAGACTAGTCGAGATAGTAGAGCGCATAGAAGTCTTGGAGAAGAAAACATCCTTGTTCGATGGAGCGACCTCCAAAGCTACCGATGGTACCTCGTCGCCTTCACAGCAATCACAAGGAGAGTCCCAGTAGAGCAGGCAAGATTTATGGTAAACGACTACGACATACAAGCCGCAACAGCCGTGTTAACCGTCCTGAGGAACCAGATAGCAGCTGGAATTGGAGAAGCTGCACAAGCTATGTTAGGGAAGGATACTAGGAGAGTGAAACCTACGCTGAAGAGACGTCAGCATGGATTCCCTCACAATATCAAGTATCCAGCCCCCGATGCTGGATTTATAGCGAGTAAAGCCAAGCTTACAGATCAAGTGCTTCAGAAGGTAGACCCCAAAACTGGGGTTGCGACACCTAAGCCAATATCTGAAGTTCCAGCAAGAGCTCTTGCAATTCTCTGGCCTCCTCGGAGAAAGATGATGTACAGGAAAGGGACGCCATATGAGAAGGCCATTGCATACCACGATGGGCTCTGGGCTTGGTACCTTCTCCATCCCGATGCATCTGAAGACGAAATAAAACGACAATATGAGGCTGGGAAGTATCGATTTACTAAGGAAGACCTTTCTAACCTACGAAAGATAGTCGAACACTTGTTTACTGTAACGGAATAGACAATGCCCGCAGAGCATAAAGAACAGATAAAAGTAACAATTCTCTTCGACGATAAGCAGACGCGGGATGCATTCAGACGCACCTACAAAGCGCTCAATCGCGATCTCCCTAGGGCAGCTGAGAAATTCGGCTTAGCTCTCAAGCGGACAGCTGTAAAGACCGGGGCTGCATTCAAACAGATGGCCTCCACACAGCTCATAGGTGCATTCCGCCAGACGAGCTACATGCTCATTCGTCTCACTACACGACTCACGTCGAGAATTCTCTACTCCTTCCAACGAATGTTCTTTATGCTCAGACTTGCTGTAGCTGGCTTTGTCGCCTACTTCACTAAGCAGTGGTTGGAAATGGGGAAAGCCGTCGAGCGATGGAGGGTCAGTCTCGCAACTGCCTTCAAGAAAACGGGTGGCGGCTTCGCTTGGGGAGCTGCGGAAAAATGGATGGATTGGGCGCGCAAGATCGCAATGACCATCCCGGCAACAATCGCAGAAGTTACTGAAACTGTTAAGTATCTTGGCATTGTCCACATGAATATAAAGAAGTGGATGCCAATCATTGCAGACATGCATGCGATGTTCCTGGGAATGGGAAGAACGCTAGAAGATGCTGCGAAGGCAGTAATGATGGCCAGAGGCGGCAGGTTCAGACGACTGCTCTACTACGGTGTGAAGCGTGAGGACATAGCCGCTTATGCCAGGGAAACTGGAATTGGAGAAATTTTCACCGGTGGCGTGTACGGCGCGATTGCCGACCGTGCTAAATTCGACCGCGCGCTCTACGGGTATCTCAGGAAGACGTTTGGTGGTGCCGCGCAGGAAATGATGAGAAGTGTTGTTGGGCTCGTGTCGAATATCAAAGACGTCTTCCTTAATATGCTTATTGAGGTGAACAAAGCATCGGGCAGCGCATACGACCTCCTGAGAGCCAGGCTCGACGATATTCTCCAGCGGTTGCACGAATGGCGAATGTCGGAAGGCTACACACGTGCTAAGGCGAGGATTCAAGCGGTAGGCAAATACGTTGTTGGCACCGGTTACGAGTACCTGATGAGAGGGACTAGATGGTTCACCTCCGAGTATGAGAAACAGCTAGGAGGCCGCGAAACCCCTAAAGCCTACTTGGAGGCATTCGCTGCAACGTCCGTAAAAGGGATGGGGAAAATAATTGAGGCGTTTCTATCCCAGCTCGATACGGCAATTACAGGAGGTAAGTTCGATTCTATCATCGCTAAGATTATAGATATATTCGTTGCCAGCCTGAAGAAAGCGATGCCTCATATCAGCAAAATCCTTGGCGAGCTAGCGAGTATAATGGGCCCGGTTGCTGGCAGATTCTACATGGAGATGATGCAATCTGTTGCAAAGGGCATCTGGCGATTTGTTGCCGAATCCATAAAGACGCCATCACGCTGGGGCGGGCTCCTCGCGCTATTAAGCATCTTTGCAATACGAGCGGGATTCGGACAGCTACTAGTCGGCCTTCTGAAGGGCGGTAAGGCAAGAGGCGGGCCAATCGATCCGCGCCATACTGGCCCTGAGCGGCTAATTTTAGCAGAGGCAGGAGAATACGTTGTTAATAAGCGCGCAGCTGCCAAATGGCGCCCTCTACTCGATGCTATAAACAGCTACCAATCTGGTGGTGAGGTATCTGTCAAGGGCCTTACACTATGGCGCGACCCAATTACCGGGCGCTTTGTAAAGCCGTATACTCCTGGGGCTGTTCCAGAGCTGGGCATTCGAGCAGGGAATAGATTTATCCCAGGATCAACATTCCCATCCAGTGAATTTCCTCTGACACCAGGCGAGGTTACAACGGGGCCAACTCATCTAGGTTGGAAATCGTTCACTGGTAGACCAATGACTACTATGGAATGGCTGAAGGATTTGAAATTCCAACTTGCTGAAAAATCTTCATCTTGGGGGAGATACGCCACGCGCGCTTGGAATTGGATGCGAACACGCGCTTGGAATTGGCTGCGGGGGAGCAAAGTAGGCAGATGGGCTGGTACATGGGCAGAAGGAATAAGGGCGGGATGGCCCCTCGTTTCAAAAATCACAACAGCACTCGCATTCCTACCAGAATTCTTTGCAGCTGGAGAACAAGCAGCAGAACAGGCTGGCTTGGCTGGCCCAGAGGCACTCGAACAGCGAATTTGGAGGAATTATCGTTTGAGTCAGATGGGATTAGGCGAGTGGATGGGGCCAAATTGGTGGGAAGCTTGGAACCGAAACCTTAGTCCATATGCTTGGGCGGAATATGGCACGGCAAAGCTATTTCCCCCATCTCAAGCTCAGCTAGTACAGACGTTCACAGGCTTACAACCTGGGGATAAAAACTACGCTCGCTTCATGCAGCAGTATCCGAAGACGGTGCGGCGGATGGAGGAAGAGCGACTGAAACGGCAAGCTGAGAAAGATTTGGATGCACTGGTGGGCGCTACGGCGATAAAACAAGCCCGCCTAGCGGCGGCAGCTGAGCAGAGTGGATTTACACTGCCGGCCCCCATAACCGCAGAAGAGGCAGCCGCACTTGCTACTCAGGCTGGATGGAAGCCCGGCACAGAGATGTACAAGCGGTTTGTTTCAGCATATACAGAGCCAGAGAGCTTGCTCGCTGATACGGTTGAGCCGGCTAAAACATCAGAAGGGCCACCTGAAGGATTCGATGCAATTCTCTGGGACGCTGGGTATCGGCCGCAGGAAACGATGACATCGGAGGAGGCTGGGGCAGTATCAAGTGGTACAGCTGCATCGAAACGTTGTCCTTCTCTCGGTTCCTTTGAAACTGGCAATACGCCAATCTGGTCTCCGGTGTAATGTCCGATGGCTGAGATAATCAACACAAATGTTAGAGTATCTGGAAAGCTGAGAACTGATGATGTTCTCGCTCTCGCAGTACAGTATAATCCTCAGCTAGCATTTGCCGACCAAATAACGCTCGATGTTGCTTATGATAAGGTAGACGACATTGACGTAGCCGATAGCGACGAAAACAAGAAAATCACAGTTCGCTTTCCATCCGCAGAGGAGTTGCACCTATTCATTGAGGACATGGAGCAAATTGTAGGAGCTCCTAACGAACGCTCTATTATGAGGATTACAGCTCATAGTGATGCAGCAAAAATTCTCCGTCAGTCGCTCAATATGAGAATAATGTTTGCGTCGTTCAAGCGGAGCGAGTACATAGCCTGGTTGAAAAATGTGAAAGGAACGACAGACTCGCTGGTAACCTACAAGGAAGGGGATAAGCTAGTCCGCTACAAGCCATTCATAAAAATAGTCGAGGATGAGGGTTACTGGCGCGCTCATGAGATTATGAGAAAAGTTGCCGATCTCTTCGGCATAAGTGTTTCGATTACTACCTACGATTACGAGGTCAAGCAGAATATCATTTATTTAGATTGGCAGGAGAACCTCACCTCCATAGTGCGAACGCTATGGCCGAAATACGTCAAGGTTGTTTACCAAGAGAAATCTGACACGCTCCATATATTCGACATGTTGGAGCCTTCTACTAATAGATTACACCTCGATTACAAGCCTAAGGTTGCCATCAATCACAACCACCCTATCCTTACTGAGGATGCCAGGTACCAGCTCGATGGAGGAGACGTAGACTTTAATACGGAGCGGTATCATCTGAGCAAACTTTGGACAGAACGCTGCGATCCACCTAGCATTTATTATTACACTGATTTGATGCGCCGAATTGCAAGCCAGGAAACAATGTTCCCTGATATTGCTGATTATATCACTAGATACGATTATCATTGGTTTGCTGAGGCTTATCATTTCTACTGCGATTACAAAAAGACAGTAGATATAAGTAGGGGTAAGTTTCAGAAGACGAGGACTACTAGATATTGGGGAAAGAATATATTCGGAGACGATTGGGTTCAGCTATTCACGACTGTGGAAACGTGGCGGCGCGACACTCCAGCACAATTCAAGAAGCGACTAGAGGAATATCCTGAGGAAGGTGTGGGGACGCTTGAGTTTGGTAGCTGGAACTGGCGGCTGTATCAGATAGACCAGACTATATTCTTCTACTATCCCATCTATATGATTTTGAAACAGCCGCGGCTAGCATACTCGATTACAGTAACTAGTAAAGCAATCCCCCAGTACGTATGGCGAGTAAATAGATATATAAATGGCACGGGGGGAATATCTAGTAGTCTCAGGAGTTATGGATCGAGAGCAAGAGACTTATACTTCAATGAAGAGTGTGTCGGTTCCGACTGTGATAAACGATTGATCTGGGTCTGGGAGCCATATGTGTCTGTTACTAAAAGGATTTTGAAATATGATAGATATGGCTACCAGACTGAGGAGATAACTGCACGGCATGCTATCACAGTCGAATTAGAACAAAGTCTAGGCCAGCGCAAGCAGAAGTCCTCTACGATTCCTCGGGTAGAAGATTTGGAAGAGCAGGAAGAGCTCGCTGAAGAGCTTGGTTATGACGAGTCCGTATCTCAAGGTGATGCTGAATCTCACATGAATACTACTGATAGCAGCCTGACGGAAAATGCAAGGGATTCTGAAAAACGACGCCAATACACGCGCGCGGCGATTATGTACTATACTCAAAAGTCTCTTTCTGCAGAGACCGCAGGAGCCATCGCTCGTGAAATTACTGAGTACCTGAAGACACTTACTACGGATGTCCATCGGTATGAACTCGGAAGAATAGAAACCGATGAGCAAGCAAAAGAGATATTGGACGGCGCTATTTACACTCACCACAGGCCATTTTCCTGGAATGTAATATCTCTTGACCCTGCTACACTCGTCCAGTTGACACATACGCGTTGGGTTCAGGTTACTGTGGATTCAGCTAGGATGGATGTAGAGGAATGGACGTTACAAGATGGGGTGCTGGTAAGGGACGTCTATTCCACACACAAAGCTTACAACCAAGTCCCCTATCACCCAGAAGAGCGATTCCAAATGACATGCAGATATGAGGTTAACTATCCAGGTCTGCAAGATCAGCTGGAGGTCAAAGACCTTGGAATTCACGAGAATATGGTCGGTGTTGACAGCTGGGATATTATCGACCGCTACGGAGAGGCAAGAGTAAAACACCTTACAGAGAGCCTAGACGGCTACCAGCTTGTTGACCTCCCCGGCTTTATCATACCGCCCATAAACACTGAAGTTGAATTCACCGTTGCAGAACGGAGAGCGCGCCGTGAGAGAATTTCAGAGGAGCGCATAGAGGCACAAATAGTAGGCTGGTCTCTTAGGCGAACAAATGTAGGGAAAGGGATAACAACCATTACAGCTAGAAAGAAGCTGGTGCTATAAAGCAAGCTTGGAGTTATGTCTGACAGGGACGCGCTAACAAGATTCGGATCAAGATTTATGGTAAGGAGAGATGGGACGCTTGTCCCTGTTGATCGCATTACCAAAGGCGCAGATGCCGGCTTAGGATGGCTGACTCCTCACGAAACGGTGAGGTATGAGGAGTATAGACGCCGGCATGAAGCTTTCCGAACTGTTACCACATACTATCACTATAAGAACAATGTAAAAATACATCCTTGGCGGCGAGATCGGAGCCCTCTTCCAATTCTGACTGATAAACGTGCTGTTAGTGCGTTCAAATTATGGCCTCGGGATAAGAATCTGCCACACTGGGAATCAGGTCTAAAATGGCGTTATCCTTTCACGTCCTATCTCTACTGGCCATATAACGATTATCTAGCGGAATTCAAGCCTCTTAGCTTGCAAGGAAAATTCGAATATGCATCGCACGCCTGGATTGGAATGGCTGCTACTTTCCTCGACTATGTAATTTATTTCTATCCGGCAATAGTAGGTGGAATCGATAACGTCTATCTCGATTGGCCTGATTTCACAGAAGACGACCTTCAGGAATGTGCGTACTTATGGAACCGATACGGCGATAGTGAAACGTTTCCACCTATTAGACATATTGTTGATTGGAACGATAACGTTGTCGTTGGCATTCAAGATGAAAATAAATCCAGGGTTACACTGGAAGTCAATGAACCAGTATATCAATATGGCAAGTATAGAGGTAGAAAGGGCCACTACGAAATAGCAGGCGAGAAAGAGATAATTTGGACGGCCGAATACCTGTGCCGTCCAGCCCCTCCGGCTATAGGGAAAGGCCCTAGGCCTCCTAGGTATGGATGCCATCCTGTTGGCACGAAACTATGGGGGCCTGATTATGGGCTTCCTGTCGTTCCTGGTGATGCCGACTACAACGCTAACTGGTGGACAGTTACCGGGCACGGAAATAAAACATACTCTTACCGAGGTTTTCCATACATAACAGAGTATGCGATGACTAAATTTACCGCGAAACTATACAAGTGGGTTTGGGAATCTGGAGATGCCCCCGTATATATCAAATGGGCTCGTGCTTTCGATTGGGAACAGAGAGCAGAAGGCACAATAATTCTAGCCGATAGAGGAACTGGAGACCAGCTTGCCACCATGCACGGCTACACAATGGTACAGTATGACAATCAGCACACCTCGCTCTTCGTCAGAAACAATCAAAAAGAAATCTTCTGGAGCAATGTGGGGGGAATAACAAGGGTTTACGATCTTCACGTTCCACTAGTACTAGATGACGACAAGATCATTACGATCAACTACCTCGAACGCTGGTTATGTCGTGGCATTCTCGACCAGTGTATAACCGCTGGCCTGTTTGATAAAATGGATGAAGAGTTAGACGATGGGAAGATGCTCGAAGATAGAACGGCATCCGAGCTGCTTCTATATCTGTTCAAACAGGGAACAGAGATAGAGAAAGAGAAAAAGGATGTCGAGGGTAAGTGGCTGGATGTGCTGGATTGGGCTCCGACTGGAATAGGGGGTAAAGGGCTCGTTAGCGCTATGTTATCAGAGCCAAACCCTTACCCGAAAGATAAGAAACTTCGTGCTCGTCTGCTTTCATTTTTAGACAGCTGGGATGAATCTACAGAAGGGGAAGTATACAGAGAGTATGCACGGGTTTCATTTAGCATATACAAATATAGTGAGAATGAGGATGGGGAAGGCAGTCTTGAGACTATAGGCCCTTTGAAATTCTCAGATATTTCTGATGAGAACGATGAGTTCAATTGGGAGCTATCGATAGGCTCAACAGATAGACGGCAAAGAAAAGTGGTGGACGAAAAGGGGAGAGCTTCAATCGAACCACTAGAAGATACAGAGAAATCGGTTTGGCTCTTCGACAGGTGCATCCTAAGTGCTTGGACAGCTGATCGTTATCTCTACCTTAGATATGTGGCGGGGAATCCAGCCATACTATCTTCAGACGTGTACGGCGGTCTTTTCCCGACTGCTCGATATCCCATCTCTATTGGCACGTATGCAGTTGACATTGAGGACGTAGAAGCTGGCCCGGAACAAATGGCAATTTCAGCTGCATTCAGTCAGACTGTCAATATCTTCAATGAGGATCGGTTTATTATTTACTCTAACTTGAAAAATATAAACAGGGCAACGGAACAACACTACACGGTCTATTTAGTCAAGGATACTGTTCTCCCCGCTGACTTCCTGATAGGATTTGTGAACGATAAGAATGTTAGGCTAAGGAGACGTGTATAATAAGTACCAGCACTAAGTGTTAGACTGAGGAGGCGCGTATAACAGATGGCAACGCAAAAGTGTATCGCTGTCTATAATTTACAGCTTCAGGAATATCTAAGGAGAATAGCACCATTCTCAGACGATTACGTGCCGGGGAAACGACATTTTGAAATGCATACAACTCCCATTTCTCCGCTGGGAAAGAAAATCGATATTGTGTTCCCACGAGGATATTCTATTACAAAGAAAATCGTATAAACAGCGATGGGCTACGTTCTCCACACGTATAACTGCTTCCCATACAAGAATAGGGCCAATCAGGTTGGGAACAGAGTTACCATCTGGTTTGAGGAATACGATACGCCAATTGAGCCTGGGCACGTGCCTAGAATCGACTGGGGCTCGATTACAATGCAGTGGAAATACGATGGGGAATCGAATTGGGAGGACATAATTACGGGCGGTCAAGTGGTGAACCGATACCTTCGGACTGCAACACTCGCACCGGTCAATCAGGGTGTTGGGAGCTTTGGAACTGGACAGGAGGAAACGGGGAATTGCTGGGCTCGTGGTGTTGCCCACTGGAAGGTTCGACCATCGTTTGCGCGTGGGGAAAAGGTCTGGATACATTTCGCTTTCGATGACATCTATGGCAATTCGTTCGATGAGACCTATTGGTTTCAGGTGGCGGCACGAACGACGGTACCTCTGCCAAAGTTTACGTATGAGGGAACACATATGTTAGGCCCAACACCGTCTGGGCGCGATACGACGCTAACAGCAACAATGTGGTGGTGTAAAGGAACGACAATATGGAACAATGCTTACGAAGTTTGGATTGATCCAATCTACGTTCCAGATGACATAACCGCGCACATTCAAATTGATGACGGAACCTGGAAACCTCTGTCATCTCTGATAGTCGATAAAAATTGGATGCAGAATACTGCACATACGCTGAAGTTTCGTATCAGTCCAGAGGTAGCAGAAACGCGATGGGATAGAATAGAAGTAACCTTCAGAGCGGTGGGTTATGCCCATACTGGCTGCTTCAGAACAAACCGTGAGGGAACAGGAGGATTGGCATTTATGGATACATACTATTTGACGCTCGCAGGTTACTTCATGAGCAGAGAAACAGTAAATTACTATAATAGTATAGGGGTATCAATAATATGAGCGAACCGACACTGGCACTAGATAGTCTTATCGATGCTACGGAAAGCTCGTCGCAGAAAATAGATGAAGCTCACTACTTTACCGTTACCGATCTGACGCAATCGCTCGATTACGCAATTGACCCAACAGCAAATGGCACTGCACCTCCAATCATAACGTGCACTGAGGGCTTGACTCCAATATACACAGGCACGCCCAATGTCGGAGAGTTTCTCTGTAATCTGCGCGCGAGCACTATCACACTTAACCCAGCCGAGCCTGGGCTACCGGGGACTTTTCATTTCACCTATTGGGGATTCGGCACGCCCAACAACGCCCACTTTCTGGGGCAGACGCACGAGCCTCTACAGGACACCTACGGGGCCGCTATGCGATGCTACGTTTCCCTGAATGAAGCAGATGCGACAAAGGTAGATGTTAAGGAAGGCAACTTCTCAATTGGTGGTGTACCGGTAACATATGGGGGAGGCACGTATGACGTTGACGCCAACGTTCCAATCCCCGGCGGAAAATGGACACAGGTCGAAATTTGGCTCCAGACCAATGGAACGCTTACCTGCACCTACTCCGATCCAGCAGACTCGAAGGGAGCAACGACATCACCTCCAGTCCTCACGGATGCTGCCCCTCTCGCTCGCATCTATTTCCATAAAGGCGCATCAATTGTCGAGACTGATATTGAGCCGCATGCATCCACGGCCTACGGGGGTAGTGGAGGGAACCCCGACGAAAGTGTTACATACGAGTGCGATAGCTCAGTAAGGACAGGGGCATCTGTCTGCATGCCCGATCCAGGGACGCCGTTAGTTGAAGCTAATGCATCAGAAGATAATCAGATGCCTGTATTCGGTTTCTGCTCTACAAAACCAACAGATACTACTTGTACTGTCGTCCGTTCAGGCCCGTTCGACTTTTCTGATAAGACCGTCAATGCATACTCATTTAACACATCGGCAAGAGGCACAGTATATCAAGCCAGATCGGATGGTACAATACAAGAGGGGACAGAAGGCCTTAAAGTCGATGGTGGTTGGCTGCAATCCCTTGGCCGCGTAATAGGCGAGAAGATGATATATGTCGAAATAGGCAATGCTACTCGCTATAAGGCAGGCGAGGGAGATGGAGATGACGGTGATGGCGATGGGGATGGAGACGGCGGCGGCAAGGATGTCGTCTTCTACTACGACCCTGCTGAAGATATTCAAGTAGGGGATTACGTGTATCCCGATGCATCTCTCTACGTGCATAAGGCGCAGACTAGCATAGGCCCCGATAACGCCGATGGTTCTAAATGCGCAAAGTATGTTGTAACTGCGCTAGATACTACAAACAATCAATGTACTTGTAGAAATCAATTCACTTGGCATTCTGACGACTATGACGGAGAGACGCCGGGACACTGTGGAACAGCTGGCGTAGAATATGACCAATGGTACTATTTGTCGACAGAAACCAACGGAGAAGCCACCGAGATAGGAATAGCGAAGCCAGACAACTGGGTTCAGAAGCTCCACCAGCTAAAGAATAGTGCCGAACCATCCTTCTATATCGATATAAAAGACCCCACGCTTCCAGACCCAACTCCACCTCCATACGACTACGACTGTGATAGCAGCGTGAGAGTGGGAGATGCGGTGTATCTCGATGGAGGCAAGGCTTACAGAACCGATCCGACCGACGATGACAAGTGCAATCCTGTGGGGATTGTTACTGCCGTTGATAACGAAAGCTCTCCTACGAGGTGCAGTATAGCTGGGAACGGAGAAAAGACAGATAAAGCTGTCCTTGCCTACCCTGGAGATAATTACCTATGGCCCCACAACACACCAGGAACCTACAGGTCAAACGTGGTATGGACGCCTGGCGTATGGCAAGTTAAAATCGGTACTGTTATTCCCGCTTCTACGTATACGCCCGGCTTCATGATTGTGGACATACAGAATAAGGGGAAGATAGTTGATCCTGACGAGGGAGGTGGAGGCATCGAAACACCCGGCGGGGATGACGGAGAAATCGGGACGGGCATTGCCTACTACAGGTCTACATCTGCAATTGCAGCCGGGAAAGCAGTAGAAAAAATTTCAGCACTCTATGTATCTGTTGCGAAAAGAAGCACTAAAAACCCACTAAGAGGTATTTCACTCGGCTCAACACACGTTACGGAAAATGGCTATTCTTATTATAGAGTAAAAGTGCGCTTCAGTGGAGTATATGATCCCGACGGCTCATATGAGGAGGCCGCTTACTACTACATTTCCGATGATAACGGCTCGTATTCTCCAATACAGTCCCCCGGATACTACTGCAAACAGATAGGAATAGGTTGGGTAGATGGGAAGGGGCTTTATGTGGCCATAGGCCCAGTAGGCCCCCGAAGCGTCCTGTGGACACCTTATGCCGGAGACCCAACCCCCGTGCTCGATTGGGCAAATACTGGAGATAATCCCGAGGTTAATCGCCACAACATCGATCATCACGATGGAACCACATCAGGAAGCAGGATAACACTCGCTTATACTAGCACGACGGAATGGCCCTGTTTTGGGGAGACGGTAGTTGCTTCCTACGATGTGGGATTGGAGAATTCTGGAGTAGCAGCATCGGGGACACCTTATATTGAGTTCGATCTGGTAGATGAGGCAGGAACATCCTTACTTTCTACTACGGGTAAGATTCCGCCTGCTTCGGGGGCAAGGCGAGATACACTCCCCGACTCGTCGAACAATACGGGAACGACTAGACCTGTAATTGATTCGAGCAAACTGCCTCTAGCTGCGGGTAAGACCATACGAGTTAAGTACACAATAAATACTACTGGCGGAACCTATTTAGGCGGGTCGGAACCGTATGGAGCTTGGTTCAGATTAGTTACGTACCAAGTGAAAGAATAGTGGAGGTAAACATGGCATACGGGAAACGTGATGGTTCAGGTCGAGGTGTAGGCCGGCTTGGTGGTGGACGACGTAACGCGAATAGAGGGCCTTGTAAGTTTGGCGGCCCTGGTTATGGAAGAGGAGGCGGTCGTGGTAAAGGAAAGGGACGAAGGTGATTTGAAGAATGCCCTGGTCGTATCAACCTGGCCCATATCATCTCAAGTTGCGAGGTTTTACGTCGGGCGATGCGGCGAGGCGATATGCAGAGAGGCAGCGTGAGAAGGAAATGAAGAGCAAGAATCGATTCCGCGAATCAGTAAGTTATCGGCGGACGGGAGACCCAAACATCATAGAACGGGTTCACGTGAGTTATATTGACGTGGGTCGGCTGAAACGTCGTATCGCCGAGATTGACAAAGAACTTAAGGCTTTGCCAAGGCCAAAGGAACCTCCAAGCCGAGAGGAGTTTGAGAAGGATTATCGGATACCGGGATGTAGTTACGATGAGTTTGTGGAGCTGACTATGATGCGAAATGAATACCTACAAAGTGCCGCGGAACGCCAGGCATTAGAAGAGGAAAAACAGCGTCTTGAGGCTAAGATAGACAAACTCAAGCAGATGGCGACAGAGCGAGAGTAGTAATGCCCTGTACTCTCAAATCGCTTGACAAACCATCAATAGATTCGCTGACTTTGCTCGAAGGTGGCGATTTAGAGCCAAATACAACTTATTATTATCGGATATGTTCAGTAAGCAAGGATTGGAGGAGTCCCGATTGCATTTATTCTCCCTGGTCTGACATCGTTAGTATAACCACCACAGCAACGCATCGGACGGTCAGAGTTGATTGGACGCCTGTGTCGGGTGAGTACAAGGCGATAGTGCTGCGGTCGCTTGATGGTAATGATTGGACAGTTAAAGATAAGAAAGCAATAGGGCCTTACTACCGGATTCTTCGGAGACCGCCGTTTGAAGATGATGGGACAGAGTCTATGTCTCGACTTTGGTATCGACCGGAGGGCGTTCGAGTTTTGTATTTTTGGGGCGATATACGCAACAACAATGACAGTATGGCGTGGCTTTATGAGCAGGACAAATTAAATGGGTGGAATTTAATCAAAAAGATTGAAGCACCTAATGATGTAGAGTGGGCGCCAGACTGGAGTGGAGTTTCGCCGCCCCGGAAGACTTTTGGTAATACCTATGTTATAGACGGCTCTGTAGTTGTAGGCGAGAACCCAGATGGTGCCACCACCGACACTTATTTTTCGCAGTATAATGCGACTATTTGGATACTGGGTGGGTTATCATTCGATGAGACCTATAACAAGTTGTTTCAATTAGGTAATCCTTACGGCCCGAGAGATGGATGTCAATTGTTGTTGGCCAGTAACAGCGACCTTGTGTTAAAGGGAGTGGTGAGGTTCTATGCTAGTTTGATTATGGATGCTGGCAGAACTCGGATGGTCGGGTATACTACGTATGAGGCGGGATTCAATTGGATAAGATTTTTCTCGGAGGCGGTGTCAGGTAGTGAGTTTAAGCACAACCGTTTTGCGAATTTCTGGTATGTTCACAACAAAGACCCGGATGCGGTATGGGCTAACAACTCGTATGAGCGTATGGACGCGGCTTGGCGAGGTGACGGTTTACTATATGAGAATCTGCTTGCCTATGCCTGTACAGAAGGCCCATCTATGCATGACTGTGATGGCTCGAATACTTTCCGTCGCTGTGTAACTACGCCGACCTGTGGCTATGATTTACGGTGGGGAAGCACTGGAAAATATGAGGGACGCCCTCAGTATCTTGATGATTGCACTTGGGGCAAGGCGAATCCTAACAACCCAAGAGACCCGAAGGGGATATGGTATGGTTACAGGTACATTAAGGATGGTGGGATGTTAGTGTTTCGGACTTACGGCCGTTTATGTGTGCGAGATAGTAATAATGAGCCGATTGTTGGGGCTCATGTTTGTGTTATAGATAGCACAGGGAAAATGGTTTATGATGAGGAGACTGATGCTGAAGGTTGTACGACAGCAAAGTGGGTTCCTTGGTGGATTATCACTCCTAATCCTGTTTATCGGTATTATTTGGGAACCCGGTATTTAAGTGAAGCAATTGCCTTAGGACATTATTTTGAAGACAATCGCTTGCCGTTTACAATCACAGTATCAAAGCCTGGCTACGAGACAGTAACAGTCAAGCGTGATGCTCTAAGCGAGATTATCAATCTTCAACCCCTTGAAGTCTATCCTACTATCACCAGCATCGACATAACCGGCGACAAGGACAACCTGCAGATAGGCCAAACCTATCCCGTGCAGGTAATCGTCGATGCAACGGGTTGCGACAAGACCTACTACGTCCGATGTTATGCTACCTGCCCACGTGGGCTTGGTGTTCAAGGCTTCCCATCGGATTGGGTTCAGATAGCACCTGGCGAAACTCACACGTTCGAAGGCACGATCACACCAGCAGAAGCGGGGGGGATAGACAATCTGGCATTTCGGATCTATGCAGCCGAGGAGATACCTGACGAACTACCCCAGATAGCCGACCAGATGGAGATAGATATAACGGTGGCTATTCCATCGCCATTAACAGGAGAACCGGTTATTTTCACAACTCAAGTCAATTCTTCCAATTTTTCCACAGACAATTCCCCAGCTGTATTCACAAACATATTGCAGAAA
>QNCM01000018.1 GCA_003644505.1 Candidatus Makaraimicrobium thalassicum
AACAACCGGCTCCGGTTCCGGTTCCAGCCGTTCCACTCCGGGAGTGGCCACTCCCGGAGTGGAATAATCTTCGGAAACCGGGGTAACTTCGGCGGGTATTTCCGGTTTTTCTTTCTGAAGGAAAAGTTCGATCATCCTTTGCAGATCATTAAAGGCCGCGCGGGCTTCGGGATCGCCCGCCTTCAACGCTTTGCTTAGCGCGCCGGCGGTCATTGAGCCTATCTCTCCGTCTTCTTCAACCTGTAATGCCTTCTGCAATTTTCTGACGGCAGAACGGACATTCCACCGCAACTCTATCGGCAGGTTCTCATCCACATCATAGCGCAAAGGCCTGAGGGTATTTATGAGGGCGCTTTCTGTTGCCGGATACTGCTTTGCCTTATAGCCGGAAAGCGCGCTGCTTGCGTTGTTCAGCAATGTCGCCACTGCTACAGTTACGGCTGGAGTTTCCTCCGGTTCCACTCCGGGAGTGGCCACTCCCGGAGTGGAATAATCTTCCGCATTAATGACCGCTTTCAGAAGTTCCGTTGTAGTCTCGGGACCGACAAGGCCGTCCACATCTATACCGGTGTCGCCCTGGAACTGCAGGACCGCTGATCTTGTATCGACCCCGAATCTTCCGTCTATCTTTCCGGGATTATATCCGAGCTCTTCCAGGGCCAGCTGCAGAACAGTAACAGCTTTGCTGGCGACTTCGGGATTGTACCTGATAAGTTCATTGTTGTTGACAACGTCTATCACTTCCCGGATCTGCTTTATCGCGGCAGGGTGATGTTCCGCGGCGTATTTCAGCCCTTCGTGCAGCTCTGTGAACTGCGGGCCTTCCGGGGCAACGGGTGTTTCAGAAAGCGCCGCTGCCTGAACTGTCTCGTCAACAAACGCCGCCTGCAGCGCTTCGGACGGAACGGGTAACATGTCCGCGGGTATATCCGAAAAAGACTTTGCCGCCCCGAACTGCGCGTCCGGCATCCCGGCCAGCGCGCCGATATCGTCGGCGGGCTGTGGGGCTACGGCAGCGGTCGCGGCATACGACAGGACCACGAAAACCAGCAGGACAACAGTAACGACGCCCGTAATAACCTCGGCATAACGCGGGCTTATCCTGTTCACCACGGGGATCCTTGAAAACAGACCGGATACCTTTGATAATATCCTGGACCGCGTAAGCGAACTTGCCGCTATCATAACCTGGTGCCTAAATCCCAGCACATTCGAATAAGGCCTTGTCCCGGGAAAAAGCGTCCTTAAGGCAATAGACAACTCTCTGAATTTTTTCATGCCTTCTTTGCCCAGAAACTCACGTATCATCCCGCGGTCAAGTTTGCCTGAATCGTCCATGAGGGTTTCGGGTTTCATGTCCAGCAGGCGCAGAATATATTCGTCATGGAACCGGTCGAACATTTTCGACGAATCCTGATAAAGGGGGTTATCCTCCCCGGCCTTCGCAGTCTCGCGCAGCCCGGCAAGATTTTCCGGTGTAGGCTCATTCGCGTACTGAACCGCGGCGACCACTGCCGCGCGCAGAGCGGCCTGATTGCGCCGGTAAACCTCTTCGGCTTTGCGGAACAGATCAAGTACCGTTTCCTGCCTTTTTTTGGCGGTATACCTGGCCATATCCAGTTTGATCTTCTCAAACGCTTCAGAGGCGCCCATTTCCTTCTTCATGATCTCATAAATCCTGTAAAGAGATCCGCTGGCAAGCTCCCTGGCCTCGGCCCCGGCGGCCAGGAATTTCGCTGACAGCGCCTGAAGCCTTTCGTTTTCTTCCGGAAGATCCCTTCTCTTCTCCAGAAACTCCGCGACCTCGGTCTTTTTTGCCAGCGCTTCATCACTGTCATCCGACCGGTCGAACGTTCTTATGTTATTGATGATCCTTTCAATTCGCTTGAAATCCCGCAGCAGGTTGCGGGACAGGGAATAATACTCGGAGGACGCTTTATCCGGCAGGTTATCGGTATACGCGGGCTGATCCGCACTGCGCATCCGGTCTTCTTCCCCTACGAAAAGCGCGAGGGCTGCCGCGAATTCAGTACGTATCCCCGCTCTTTCCGCATCATCCTCCGCGCCCTCGAACCCCTCTTTGAGCTTCCTGATCTTCCGGAGTGTCTCCCCGGCAGCGGCGTCTCCGCTTCCAGGGCCCGCCATAAGCGCTTCTTCGACAATGCGCGACAGGAGAATAAGCTCTTCATCGTCCACATCAAAACGTATAAGCCTTATGGTGAGGCCTGCCAGCTCTTCAAGCTCATCTCTGGTCAATTCAGTCCCTGCCATTACCGAAATATGTGACCTTATCGCGTGATCCCGCAGTCCGGGCGCGCTTAACTTCATGCTGGCATCGTCCGGCCGGATACCGTATTTCTCGTGCGTTACGAGCTTTTCGTAGATATCCTTTAACTCATATTTGAGGAACCCGGCCTTAACGGTAAGGCCGTAATATCCAAGCAGTTTGACCTTTTTCTTCAGCAGTTCGCGGACGGATATACCAAGGCCCTCTGCCTCACGGATATTCGACTTTTTAAGCTCCTCAAGCTCTGCATTGCCCGCTCTTAACATGGCGCCGGCAGGGCCTGCTCCAAGATTCTTAACCAAGGCCGTTCTCTCTTCAAGCCGCTTGACTGAATAGTTCAGAAACTCGGGTTTGACGGTTATGCTGCAGCCGGCAAGCAGGTTTATTTTTCGTTTCAGGGCCTTCTCCTCCATCTTGAGCAGGCGGCCTTTATAATAGGCGGGATCGTTAAAACGCTTCAGAAAAGCGAACGGCATGCCCGCTCTTCTGAGCACCAGCAGTCTTTTAAGATAATCGAGGTATTTCCTGTCCGGATCAGCGTCTTCTCCAGCCGCAGCGCGCAGGCCGGAAAACCATTCTTCGTTCAGCCATTCCCCGGGGATCTCTTTCCGAATGGCCTTCTGTAATATTAATATTCTTTTCTTTATTCTCGACGGGGATGGAGCGGTTATCCGGGAGACAAAACCGGATAAGAAATATGTTACGGCATATCGAAATTCGAGGATATTGGCGCGTGTTTCAAGAGGAAGAGGAAGGGATCTTACGATTCTCACGAACAACGACGGCGGCGCCCTCAGGCCGGTTTTTCCTTTTTCTTGCACCCCCAGGTCGGCCTCCCCTTTTTCGTGCATCAGTATGGAAACAAGCGCCCTGTCCGGCGCTCTTGCCGTGCTTTCCTTCACGTGGATAACCGCCCGGCCCGTAGTTTCGTCAAAATCAGTATGGGCGTAACGGCCTTTATCTACAGTCCACTCCGCGTCCGGATCGATCCGCACGTTATAAGACGCGCCTAATATATCCCCACAGCGCTCCCGCAGTTCGTCCAGGCCTGTCCCTTTCTCTTTCGCGTATCTCGCGTCAACTCTAGCGGCGGCGTGTAATATAAGGTATTTATAAATAAAATAAGGGATGAATATGCCGCCGGTGCCAGCCAGGACCGTTGTCATGAAGACCGCGCCGGACGCGCCCGCCGCTATGGCAAGGGCAGTTCCCATAACCGACTTCCACCCCAGTTCCGGCTCTTCCTTAAGCCGCCTTTGAAACCTATTCAAATGCCGGGAATCGATCCACCTGCTTATCCTTCCGGAAATCTTGAATTTCCAGTTGATAAGGGTCGCGGGTATGCCTAAGGTCAATATCCATATGCTGATGCTCTGCAACATGAATATCCAGCGCTGCGGGAGATACCAGCTGTACAGATCCCGGTAATCCACATCTATATGCAGCTTTTTAATGAATTCCCTCTCCGCCCTGAACGAGTTCCTCTCATATGAAGGCACTATGTCAAAAAGTATCCCGGGGATCTCCTGTATATAGGAAAGAAAAGACGTATATACCTGCCATAAGCTTGTCGGCCATTCCTTATGATGTTCTATCTCATGACGGAATGCCCACGTTGTCTGAAGCGTGCGCATACCCGACTTGAGCTTTATTTTGGTGCCCCTGGGATTCTTAATGACCATCCCCCAATACCTGTCGCCGGAAACGGAGCCGGCAAACCGGTCTGTCTTAACGAATACGATACGGATATTCCATTTCTCGGCATACTCGTATGCCTCGGGATCAAGGACCTTCAGGACAAAAAGCATCCTCTGTATCCCTTCCACCGGGCTTCCGTCCTTATCCACTTTGCTTTTGATATAATCGGGTAAGGCATGCTTATCCATCTGTTCCCATATTCTATCGACTATATCGTTCAAATTATTAACCCGGGTCTGCGGCATAGGCCTATCCTCTTCGTACTCCGCCGGCATCCTTAATTTATTACCCCTGGTAAAATAGGACTTAAGCATGAGTTCGCCCCCGCCTTCGGGCAGGTTCGTTTTCCGGTCCTCGAAATAAGCTGTCTGTCTCATTCCCGCGAAATACTCATCGAATTCGCTTTTCAGCATGTTCTCGTATTCGCGCAGTTTGAGCTCTTTACGCAGTTTGAGCTCTTTCTCATCCTGCAGCCGCGCCTGTTCCGGCTCAGCGGGGCGCTCCCGCTTTTCAGCCGGAACGGTGAAAGGAACGGATGGGGCTTTCTGCTCTTCCGCGGCCGGTCCAGGTGCTCCCCGGACAGCGGGTTCCTGCACAGTGGCCGGCGGCTCGTGCAGAAGAGCCGGGATCAGAGAAAAAAGAAGCAGGGCAGAGGCAATGTACGGGTATCCCTCCCTGTGGACAACCCTGCTCAGAAACGGAAACCGGCGGGAATCGTCAAAAATACCGGTTCTCTTTCCTATGAACCTGAGCGTTATCAGTCCGATACCCGGGACGAAAAAGAGTCCGGCCAGGGCGGGGGCAAGCCCAAAAAAGATATAGATCCCAAAAAACAGGCCGAGCCCTCCAAGTATCGGCACGATCGCGCTGCCTTTCGGACTCAATATGCCTTTTGGCGGCGCGATCCCCGGACGGGCCGGTTCTTCTTTGGCGGCAGGCGTCTCTTCCGGCGCTTTTTCTTTTTCAAGTCTGATCTCGCCTTTTTCAACCTTGCGCAGGATTTTTTCGGCGAATTTGCCGGCAATCTCGAACTGTTCTCTTTCCGTCAGAAAGGTAACCTGCTGAGAAAGGGCGTATCCTTTCCTGTCTATCTGCTTGATCCGTATTTCTGCCTCTTCTTTATCTTCGCCTGATCCGTCGAGAAACCTCTGTAATGCACTGACAGGAGGCATATATCTGTTTATTACTTTTATCAAACCTTTTCGTTCAACCTCATCCAGACCTGCAATGTGTTCAAATACTTCGAACTGTCCGGTCTCTAAAAGCTGCCTGGCGAAACCTTTCACAACACTGCCGTCCTCATCGATATGATCGGACCATGTCCGGGGATAATAGGTTTCCTTCGCGAATTTGCCCGCTTTAAATTCCTTTATTATCTCTTCAGGCGCGTCGCCTGAGATCTGCAGCTGCAGGTAAAACCGGGCCACGATCCCGTCAAATCTTTTCATCATTTGCTCCGAGCCGGCTTCCGGGTCGAGCACGATCTCGGACAGCTCACTGACCACCTTTTCAGGGATTGACGCGATTTTATTGACGACCTCCGCCAGACCTGCCCTGGCCTTTTTCTTTTCTCCGGGATCGCGCATACCGCGGATCCCTCGTGAAGCCTCGAGCAATTCCCCTGACAGGCCGACTATCTGTTTTATCAAAGGTTTTTCCTGCCTCCATATATAATCCAGCACCTCCCGGTTCTCTTCGGATATTCTGACGCCGCCTTCCGCGATACGAGCCAGAACCTTTTTCTGCGAAGTCCTGTCCACGATCCCGGCGTTTCCCAGATAGATACTGGGAAAAACCCCTTTTCGGTCCTCTTCTCTTATCAGCCCCCTTCTGATAACTTCGGTGATAAGCGCGATACTGTACACCAGGCTCGCCCCTTCTGTTTCAATGCTCTTGACGTGGCTGTTGAATTTTTCATCAGAAAGGTCATTCTCACTCACTCTTTTCAGTAATCCGAAAAGCGGTTGAAACCTGTTCCTGTAAACGTGGAGCCGTGCCCCGATAAACTTCCTTATGATGTCCTGCTTCTGTTCTTCTTTTACCGCGGGGATAAAAGCCTCAACAGCTTTCTTCAACTCCGTATCTCTATCCCAGTTCTGAGGAAGGAGCAGCTTCTCCTCTTCCATATCCCTTAATATCTCACGCACATTGCCGGTATTTATTTCCCTGCCGCCCAGCGCCTTAACTACCCGTGGGACCAGGGTCCTGTCAGGCGTAAGGGCGCGTATGATCCTTTCTTTAACGATCGCCCGGCTTATGGAATGCCCAAGCTTCCCGGTAACGGCTCTCGTCTCTTTTTTAAGCCGCTCCTCCCCTTCCGATAACACATCTTTTTTAAAAGTCCCGAGCACGGCGGCGAAGTCTTCGGGGCCTTCTGCCTCTTCTTCCCCCGCCTTTCTTCTCAAAGCCCTCGCCCTGGCGAGAAACCTGTCTCTTTCTTTCTCCGAAGCGGGACTAAAATCAAAATATTCATCCTCGCCGTTCTTTCTCCTGACAAGGGTGACGAAAGACGGGTCTTTTTCCGAACCGGTAAAATCGGCGATAACAGCCGTATCGCGGAATTTCAGGGGCTTGATCCTTTGGACAAACCTGCAAAACTTCTCAAATAATACGTTAAACTCTTCTTTTCTCGATTCAGGCGCGGCGTCACGCACGACCCTCATTCTCTCGATCCACTCGTCCTTGATCAGACTGTCATCCTTCCCGCTGATCGCCGCCTCTCCCAGCGCGTGAAAGAACAACGGTTTAATGCGGGATAAGTCGCCTTCATAACCGTAAAAATACGCCGAAACAGCCAGCTGGTACCTGCCGGCCTCCAGTATCTTCTCGTAGGGTTTCTTTTTGTTCGTAAGTATGGCCACATAGGGACGCTCTTTCCCATTCTCGAATTTCGGGACAACGACAAGATACGACAGGCCCTTTTTCTTCATCATGCCTGTCAGGCCGTCGGTATGGTATCCGCCGGTTATAAGCGCGGCAACATGTTTGCCTTGTTCGCGCATCCTTTTGACGGTATTGGCGAGCATCGCGTTGTTCCTGGCTTCGGCATCGCGGTAAAATTTCCCGGCGCTGTCAAGGCCCTCCATTATCCCCGGGAGATCATACCCGCCCGATACAGGCAGACCGTATTTTCTGCACTTCTGTCTGATAAAGGTGGAATATTTTTCAGCCGTGAATCTGCCGCGATTTTCCTCGAAATACGCGAATTCCCCGCTGGTGAGCTCCATGGAGTAAAGATGCCGTAATATCCGCGCCATCCTGGCCATTTCGTAAAGTTCCTTCTCATCGTCACTGCGGTATATCCTCCGGCGGATATTCTTCTCGACCTCCTCCATCTCGCGGTACAATCCGAGCAGTTCCACTGACTCATACAGCGTGACATATCTGGTAAACTTCATAAGGTCCGCGTATCCGCCGACCGGCACCCCTTTGCGGCCGGCCAGGTCGAGGAGGTACCTGTGATACTCGCCCTGTGATATTTTTTTCTGTTTGAAAGCGAGAGACTTAAGGACCATACCTTCCAGCGCGTCCTTATCCATATCCCCGCTCAGCTCGTCAATAAGTTTCCGGCGGTCAATATTGGCCTTCTCAAAATCTATGGTCTTCTCCAGCTCTATGGATTCCAGTAACTTCGTAAGTTCGTCATATTCGAAAACATCGACACCATACTTTTCCGCCAGTGCCCTTATCCCTTTCCAGTGGTCCGAAAAGCTCAGACTGCCTTCCCGGTGGCGGACACAATTGTCATCCAGGGCCTTCATGTCCCCGGAATAAATATTCTCTCCCAGCTCGGAGAGTTGAGCGAGCAGACCGTCCAGATTCTCTGTCTGCTTCGCGCGTTCGGCAGCCACGGCACGGAAGCTTTCCAGATTTTCCCTGTAAAGCGCCTCATCCTCTATACCATAAAGGCTGATATCCTTCTTCTCGCACGTAACGGCAAAAAATTCCCCCGCGCTCATGCGGCCTTCACGCATCAAAAAGGCGGCGGTGTCTTTGCGGATCTTCTTATCCGGAAATGTCCTGAGCAGGGAAGTGTCGATATAGCCGGAAGACCCCTCAAGGGCGACAAGACTGAGATCGTAATTGGTCACAAGAGAATCCAGAAGAGCGGCTATTGAATACTGCGCGGATAACGAAGCATGGGCATCCTGTATGTGAATAACAACATCGTCACTGCCGCCTGCAACAGTCTCCCGGGTGCTGGCAAGATTATACGGGATGTCAAAACTGTCTTTATAATTTTTATCCCGGTGGGAAATTTCCAGAGGTTTGGCCTGCGCCCAGACAGGTTGTCCGCCCTGGGCCCAGCCTGTCTGCTGATGCAGGAAAAGGACAGACAGTACGATGCTGACGCACCGGATAAAAAGAACGTGGCGCCTTTTCCATTCCGCTACGCCGGAGGTGGAACCTTCCTGAATTGTCTGTTCCTGTTGATCCCGCATAACAACCTTCCCGCATATTTAGACTTTTTTATTACTTAACTTGATTTCATTATATCACACTTTATAGCGAGGTCAATATAATACTTTCTAACTTTTTTGTATATTAACATTCTATCCACCTTTTACTTTACTTACTGGTCTTTAAGGTAAAAAACAGGGGCAGGGATAAACCAGAATCAGCCTATCCCGCATTGAGCTGGTTAAATACCTTTTAAACCAGCTATTGTATAATATATGCCGGGTCTCGGTCAATGATTATTTATATAGATGTTACTGGAAATATTACCGTAATATCTTCAGCTATATTTACCTAATTCTCAAGTATCAGCAATAGGAGTCCTGCAAAAGCCAACCTGGTTAGCAACCTCGGTTACCCTTGGGGGAAAGAGAAAGACGATTTCTTTTGATAAAATAAAGGGGCATCTGAAGCATTCCGTACAGGGCTTTGATTGTCGAGCAAGATTGGTCCCCCGCCAAAGGCGGGGGTTGCGAGACAATCGCAGAGTGACCGTTGCCGCTGGAGCAACGGTCACGCCCCTGGCAGGAATGCTCCAGATGCCCTGTGTAAAAATAAAAAACACAAAACTTTTGTGGAAAGCCGGGCTGTTACGCTGATTATTATTTCCCGGGTTTTTTGCGGATCCCGGGCAGGGAATTCCTCATCGTTTTCCATAGGTTCGCGGGGTGTATCGCTTCCTTGATAATATGGCCAAACTGCTCGAATATCGAATAAATGGCCGGGACCACTACCAGTGTCAGGGGAGTGGCGAATAAAAGCCCCCCGATCACGGTGATGGCAAGAGGGTTCCAGAGGTTCGATCCCTCGCTTCTGTCCAGCGCCATCGGAAGCAGGCCGAAAACAGTCGTTGCCGTGGTCATCAGGACAGGACGCAGGCGGTCCCTTGCCGCCTGCATCAGCAGCCGGAAAAGGCTGCGGCGATGCTTTTTCAGGGTGTTCGCGTGATCCACAAGGATTATGCCGTTGTTGACGATTATCCCCGCGAGCATCATCATGCCGATAAGAGCCCCCATTCCTATGGAAGTGCCGGTCATATAAAGCGCGCCTACCGCCCCTACCGTCGCCAGCATAACGGTCACCATGATAATGAACGGCTGGCGGTAAGATTCGAATATGGATGCCAGGACAAGATATATCAGTATGACTATGACCACAATGGTGAGCAGAAATTCACGCTGTGTCTTGAGCAGGGTCGGGTAATCCCCTCCCACTTCGTAAAAGTAATCCTCCGGCATTACAAGGTCTTCCAGTTCTGCGTCAAGCAGATCAGCGGCTTTCCCAAGGGGTAATTCCCCTATGTTCGCGCTGACCTGGATCATACGCGCCCTGTTTTTCCGCCATATCTCGCTGGGGCCGAGGCCGTATTCAAAATCCACGATCTGATCAAGCGCTACCCTGTCGTCCCCGAGCCTGGAAACGGTAAGAGTGTGAATATCCTTTACTGTCCGCCTGTCTTTTTCCTTCATACGCACTATTGTCTCGACCTCCGAAGCCCTTGTATGATACATCGTGGCCCTTACCCCTCTGACTTTCGCGTGCACTATATCGGCTACCTCTCTGGTCGTAAAACCGAACTGGGCGCTTTTCTTTTTATCGATCCTGAGGTCCAGTTCAGGGCGCCCTTCCCGCATCCGTATCTTGGTGTCGGTGAAATAAGGGATGCGGCCCATCCTTGTGGTCAGCGCGATCGCGATCTCTCTCAGCACGTCGTAATCATAGCCGAAAATGTTCAGGATTATCTCTTTTGTCCCGACCTCCTGTTCTTCCTCAAAATAGATAAAAGCCGGCTGCAACCGGGCGACCTTGGGCCTCAAACTGTCGATTATCTCACTTACGGACCTTCTCCTCTCTTCCAGGCTTACAAGGTCAACATAAACCTTGCTCGACCAGGCTTCTACGCGCGCGGTGAACCCCTCCACTTCGGGTATCTCCTGCAGCATGGCCTCGACTTCCCTGACGATCTCATCGCTCGAGTCCAGTTTGGCCCCTGTGGGCAGTTCTATGAATATGGTAAACCGGTTCTGTTCCGTTGTCCCCAGGTATTCCTTTCCCATCTTTGAGTACACGTACATGGCCGCTATGAACAGAACTACGGCGATCGAGATCACCAGGAACCTCCTCCTGAAAACAAAGAGCAGCGCTCGTTCCTGCCTTCTGTAAAACGGGCGGAGGAACCCCTCTTTTACCTCCTGGGATTCTCCCCCTTTTTCCGCGACCTTGATCCTGGAACTCATAAGCGGCACTATCATCAGCGCGACAAAAAGAGACACGCACAGGGAAAAGGTAACTGTCCACGCGACCCCCCCGTAAAGCAGGCTCATGGATTTCGAGACAAAAAGCATCGGGAGAAAGACAATGACCGTGGTCAGGGTGGAAGCAAAGATCACGACATTCATCTCGGTGCTTCCGGTCACAGCGGCATCTATCCCGTCCATGCCCTGTTCGGTCTTTGTGACGATATTCTCGAATACAACAATGGAGTTATCGACAAGCATCCCCACCCCAAGAGCCAGGCCGAACAGCGTGATAAAATTGATCGTGAGATCCATTACAGCCGGAACGAACATGTTCGACAGGTCCATAAACCCGAACGTTATTATCAGCGATATGGGTATCGACACCGCCACAATGAGAATGGACCTGTGTTTTTTGAAATATAGCAGGAACAGCACAAGCCCTGCAAGCAGGGAATAAAGAAGCATATCAGGCGCGAACATGGCCGCGGCCAGCCCTGCCGGGACAATGAAAGCCGTTTTTTTCCCGAGTTTACCCATAAAAAGCATCAGGATGAATATGATCATTACCGCGCCACGCAGCAGGGAATCACGCAGGTTAGCTATGGAGTTCCCTATGAATTCCGCCTGGTTCTTCGTCACGATGAGTTTAACGTCTTTGGGAAGTATGGCCTCAAGGTATTCGACCTCTTCGAGGATCTTTTTGGAAACACGGATCGTGTTAGACTTGGATTCTTTCTGCACATACACTGAAACAATGGGGTTTACGTTCATCCTGGCGTAGGTTTTCGGTTCCAGGTAGGAATCTTTGACCTCCGCGACGTCTTTGACCCGCACTACGGACCCGTCCGGCCTGGTCAGCACCACCGTATTCTTTATGTCATCGATGCTTACGAACTGGCCTATTGCCCTTATCAGCACTTTGTCCCTGCGCCTTTCAAGTTCTCCCATAAGAAGATTGAGATTGTTCGCCCCGAGCGCGGAGATAAGCCTGTTGATGGAGACCGCGTAACGGAACAGCGCTTTCTTGTCCGCCCCGATCAATATCTTTCGCTCCCGGCCGCCGCCGACTTCCACATTGGCGACCCCGTTGACCCGTTTGATCCGCTCTTTTACTCTCTCATCGACCATCTTGCGCAGCTCTTCCGTAGTCCGTTTACGGCTCGTCACGGCGAAGATCACAATAGGGACATCGGTCTGCGAGAACTGGGCAATGACGGGTTTTTCAGCTTCCTTGGGCAGCTTTTCCTTGACCTTGGCGAACTTTTCCCTCACCTCCATGGCGACCAGCTGCATGTCGATGCCGCGCTCAAAGCTGAGAACAACGGTAGATTCCCCTTCCTTTGATATCGAAAGCATGCCTTCCAGATGTGAAACAGTGCTTACCGCTTCCTCGACGGGTTTGGTTACCATGGACTCAACTTCCGTGGGAGGGATACCGCCCCGTATGTATATTATGATGCTGATCTGGCCGAAGGATATATCCGGATACAGCTCCACCGGCAGCCGCGTCAGGGATATTATCCCCATCAGCGACAACGCGGCAAAGATCATGACCGTGGTTATCGGTCTTATTACGGAAAATCGGGATAGGCTCATTTTTTAGCGCCCGGGGAAAAACGCGTGATCCGCTCTCTGATCTCATTTTCAAAAATAAAAACAGAGGGGATCACGACAAGTGTAAGGAATGTAGAAGCCATGAGTCCGCCCATAACGCTTATGGCCATAGGCGCCCGCAGTTCGGACCCTCTGCCGGCTGCCAGTGCCATGGGAGCCAATCCCAGGACAGTGGTAAGCGCTGTCATGATTATGGGCCTGAGCCTTGCCAGGCTTGCCTCAACAACGGCATCCATCATGCTCTTTCCTTTGCTTATGAGGATGTTCGTGTAATCTATGAGGACGATCCCGTTGTTGACAACGATACCGCCTAGCATGATAATACCCAGAAGAGCGACAACGCTTATGGACGTCTCGGTCGCGAACAACGCCACAAGAACGCCGACCAGGGAAAGCGGGACGGTAAAAAGTATTATAAGCGGCTGGGTCAGGGATTCAAACTGCGCGGCCATGATCATATAAACCATCACTATGGACAGTATCAGCGCAAAGCGCAGGCTGTTAAAAGATTTCTTCATCTCTTCGGACTCTCCGGCCAGTTTCACCATGTATCCGGCCTCGAACTTCATATTCCCAAGCATTGCCTCGACATCCTCAATAACGTCCGATATCTTCCTGCCGATAATGCTGGCAGACACCATGATCGTCCTTTCCTGCCCCAGACGCTTGATCTCGCTCGGGCCTCTTCCTCTGTCGAAACCGGCGACCGACCCCAGCGGTATCATGCCTCCGACAGGGGAATTGAGCCGGATGCGGTACAGTTTGGCATAACTGTCCCTGTCCTCTTCTCTTAACCTTACCCTTATGTCTATCTCGTGCCCCTTTTCCTTGAACTGGGACGAAACGCTTCCTCTGAGGACCATCTGCGCGATCCTGGCAAGATCAACGACCGAGATGTTATACAGTGCAGCCTTGTCTTTATCCACATTTATCCTTACTTCCGGAGAGGTTTCCGGCACATCGTCCTCGATCCCGAAGATCCCCTCTATTTGCTTCAGCTCTCTTTCTATCTTCCGCGCGATACTTTCCATCTCCGCCAGCTCTTCGCCTTTGATCTCGATCGTTATCGGCTTTCCTCCCCCTCCGAACGCCCCGGAAATAACCCCCTGCTGTAAAGCAAATTCTATATTGGTCTCTCTGAGAGCTTTGTCTGCCGCGAACTGTTTCTGGAGCTCCTGGACAACGTCGGTCGTTTCCACTTCTCTCTTCTCTTTAAGGTTGACTATAAGCTGTCCCTGATGAGAACCCATCCTTTTGACTATGTCTTTGGCGGATTTCCCCCTTGTCGACCCCACAACGGAACTGACGGATTCTACATAAGGAGAGCCAAGGATCCTCTCCTCCATTTTCAGAACGGCTTTGTTGGTCTCCGACAGCTTTGTCCCAACCGGCATATCCGCCTTTATAATGAACTGGCCCTGGTCCGTCTTCGGCATAAGCTCTTTTTCGAGTAGATCGAAGAGAAACAGGCTTGAGACACATATCATCAGGACGGCCAGAAGTCCGATGCCCTTATGGCGAAGAAACCCCCTGAGAAGGGTCTCGTACTTCTCAAGGACCTTTTTCCATCCTTTCCCTCCGGCGAAAGCGGTGATTCCTCTGGCCGTCTCTTTCTCCCCGCCGCCCAGTTTACAGCTTAAAAGCGGGATAAGCGTCAGAGCCACCCACAGGGAACCGACCAGTGAAAACGTTACCGTAAACGCCAGTTCCTTGAACAGCTGGCCGGCCACACCCACAACGAACACCATCGGCAGAAAAACGGCTATCGTGGTAAGCGTGGATGCCACGATCGCGTTCGACACCTCTTCGGCGCCGTCGGTCGCCGCTTTCTCCGCGGATTTTCCCAGTTCCCTGTGCCGGAAGATATTCTCGATGACAACGATGGCGTTATCCACCAGCATACCCACGCCGAGCGCCAGACCTCCGAGCGACATCATGTTTATGGAAAGCCCCCCGAAATGCATGAAGGTGAAAACTATCATGATCGAAATGGGGATACTGAGCGTGACTATGGCCGAGGGCTTTAAACTGCGCAGAAAGACCAGTAACACCAGGAACGCCAGAACGCCGCCCTGCAGGGCGGCGTCGCGCACGCCGTTGATGGCGTCCCGGATAAAGATGGACTGGTCATATATGACCTCCATCTTTATATCTTCCGGGAGCATTTTCTTAAGCCGCTTGAACGAACCCCGTATCTTGTTTATTACCTGCGTCGTGTTGGCCTGGGCCTGTTTCTGTATCGAAAGTGAGACATTCTTTTCGCCGTTGTACCTGGAAAAACTGCTGCGTTCCTTGAAAGTATCCCGCACTTCCGCGATGTCCTTGACCAGAACCAGGTTCGCTTCTGGGCTGATGTCCCTTTGAGCCATCTTCTCCTCAAAAGGAACGGGCATTTCGTCATCTGTTGTCTTGCTTTCCACAACGACCTCTTCTATCTCCCCGACCTCCTTGAACTCGCCGAGTGTCCTGATGAGATATTCGTAAAAACTTTCCTTGATCGTCCCGGCCGGATAGTTCAGGTTCGCGTTGGTGATCGCGGAAGAGACGTCAAGTATGGATATCCCGTGTGTCTCCAGATCCCCCTGGTTGACCTCGATGAGTATCTCCCGTTCAAGCCCCCCTTCAACCGACGCCGAAGCTACCCCGTCGATCTTCTCCAGCTCTTCCTTGATGGTGTCCATGGCGATCTGCCTGAGCTGCACCGGGGTGCGGTCACCTGTAACGCTGATCGTCATAATGGGCAGCTCGAACGGGTTAAAAGGAACGACCAGGGGTTCGGTGGCGTCCCGGGGAAGGCGCACCTTTACAAGATCGACCTTTTCCCTTGTCCTGAGAGAAGCGAAATCCATGTTCTGGTCCCAGTCAAACTCGGCGATAACGAGGGATATGCCTTCCTTGGATATCGACTGCACCTTTTTCAGCCCGCTGACAGTCCCGACAGCCTCCTCCACGGGCTTGGTCAACAGTGTTTCTATCTCTTCCGGAGCCGCGTTAGCGTATCCCGTGAAAACGGTCAACTGGGGATACGTAATAGGAGGGAACAGCTCCTGCGGAAGCTTCATCAGCGAAATAATGCCGAAAAGCATGACGCCGGCAAATATCATGATGGTAGTTACCGGCCTTCTTGTGGAAAATTCAGGCAATCCCATATTAGAATATTGTTTCCTGGACCTCGGTTATCTCGACTTTATCCTTATCCTTATATTCCCGGTGCAGTTCGCGGATCACCAGCTCCCCTTCTTCAAGACCTTTGCCGATCTCCGCCACATCGTGCGTAAGGTATGCTATTTCTATCTCCCGGCCTTCAACAACACCTATTTCACCGCCTGCCGGTTCTTCCCCTTCCACCGCGACCGCTTCTTCCTCCTGTGAATGTACCACATAGACAAAATATTTGTTTTCCTTCTTTTTAAAAGCGGAGGACGGGATTATCAGCGCGTCCTTCTTCTCATAGGTGTTGACGATCGCTCTGGCGAACATGCCGGGTTTCAGCTCGTTCTCTTCATTCTCCAGCTCGATCTTGAGCTTTTGCGTCCGGGTCCTCCCCTCTATGAGGGGAGAGATCATATCCACTGTCCCCGTGTATGTGGCTGCGGGATAAGCGTCCAGGAAGATCTCTACATTCTGCCCCAGCTCTATTTTGGGCGAATCTTCCTCGATCACGTCAAATGCCGCGTACACTTCGCTTAAATCCACAAAGATCCCGATCTTATCCTGCGACGTCACGAAAGCACCTCTATTCTTCTCCTTGCTGCCCAGATATCCATCGCTGGGCGCGTATATGTTCGTCTTTTCAATATCCCGCTTGGCTGACTCATATTCAAGCTTCTTCTGGTCAAAAGCCAGTTTATCCAGCCCGCCGAGTTCGTACAATTTCCTGGCTTTCTCCATTTCAAGCCCCGCGTACTTCAGTTTAAGAAGCGCGTCCTTCTGATCTATGCTAGCGATGATGTCGCCCTCCAGAATGCGCTCCCCTTCCTCAAAATTAAAGCTTTCAATCGTTCCTTTTCCGTCAAACCTCAGTTCTATCTCCTTGAACCCTTGTATCCTGCCCATGACCGGAAGGGTATCTTTAAAATCCATACGTTTGACCTTGAAAACCTTCACGGGCATCGTCTCCAGGATCTCCGCTGCTTCTTTTTCCTCTTCTTTCTCTCCGAAAAAGACCTCTTTTATCTTCCCTGCCGTGCGGGACAGGACGAACGTCAGGATCAGGACACCCAGAAGTATCCAGAGATAGTTCTTTTTTATTTTAGCCAGGGAGCTTTCCTTCAAATCAATGTCCTCCGGTTCTTTATCTTTTTTGCCGTTCTTCGGCTGCTCTTTTTTTCTGTTATTCGCCATAATGTCCCCCTGGAATTATGCACTATTCCTGTTCAGTTTTATCTTATATCCGCTTCAGCCCTGTCTATATCCGCTAAAAACTGTTTTACCTTTTTATTGCCGGGATCCAGCCGGAGCGCTTTCCCCGCGTATTTGCGCGCCAGAGAAAAATCTTTCTTCTTAAGATATTCTTCCGCTCTGACCAAATGTGTCTCTATTTCCTCCCTGCGGCGCGCTTCTTCTTCCGCCTTTTTCCTGCGTTCCTCTCTGACCCTGTAATCTTTCTCCGACCGGTCTATACCCGCAAGCTGCTCCCGCGCGGCACGGCTGTCCTTGTCCACTTTGAGCGCTTTTTTCGCGTAGCCGCGAGCTTTACTGAACTTCTTATCCTTCAGGCTGTCACGAGCCTGTCTTAAATAAGCCGCGATATGATCCGTGCGCTTCCGCTCGGCCGCTTCTCCCTTCGCTGTTTTCCGGGACCTCTCGGCATGTTCTTTGCGCCTTCCGGGGGCTTTCTCCCGTTCCAGGCGTTCCTGTTCCGCCTCGTAAGCCTTCTCCGCCCGGTCTATGTCCGCAAGCCGCTCCTGCGCGGCTTCAGTGTCACCGTCCACTTTAAGCGCTTTTTCCACGTAACCGCGCGCTTTGTCAAACTTATTGAGCTTCATGCTGTCCCACGCCCGGGTAAGATAGCCCGCGGCGCGCTCGGTGCGTTCCCGCACGGCCGCTTCTTCCTTTGCTCTTTTTCTGGCGTCTTCTTCCCGCTTTTTGCGCCCCTCCTCTTCCCGCTTCAGACGTTCCTGTTCCTCCCTGTAAGCCTTCTCCGCCCGGTCTATGTCCGCGAGCTGGTCCGACGCGGCTTTACTGCCGGCGTCCACTTTAAGCGCTTTCCCCGCGTAGCCGCGCGCCCTGTCAAACTTATCGACTTTCAGGCTATCGCGCGCTTTTTGTAAATAATTCGCGGCGCGTTTCCGCGCTGCCGCGTCTTCCTTCGCCTTTCTCGCGGCTTGCCCCTCCTTGGCGTAACCGCCGGCACCCGCAGCCGCCTTCTCCTCAACTTCGATCTCTTTTACCGCCGGCACTTCGGCAGGCTTTGCCGCACCGGCTTTCTTCTTCCAATCTTCGTATTCCCTGCTTTCATATTCGGGCTTGAAATAATCCGCAATGCCTATTGCCTTGCTAAGCTTGGTAAGGGTTATATAATAAGACGCTTCCCCCTGCACCGCGCCGTACTTGTATTCGGCGAGTTTTTCGTATTCCTCAATGACCTTTGACGCCTCCATGTCGCCGAACCGGCGCCTTTCTTCAAGGATATCCACAAACATCCCCTGATGCTCAAGCTGCGCCCGGGCCACGTCCATCTGCAGGAGCGCCTTTCTGTATTTGAAATACGACTCTTTGACCTCCATGGCGAGGTCTTTCTTGGCCTTGAGATATTCCTGTTTCGCGCTTTCGAACCCGACCCTGGACTCCTGAAGGTTCGAAAAATATGCCAGGTCATCCAGGAATTTAATGGAAAGGTAGCTGGTCGCGCTTTCCGTCCCGCGGACGGAAGATACCACCGGGGCCCATTTCTCGCGCACGTAATTGTATTCAAAAGTATTTCCCCAGATAGGAACGCTTCCTTTTATTCCCGCGAACCATTCCGGGGACAGCCCTCTTCTTTCCGTCTCATCGTCCGTGGGCTGCCATGTCTCATAAGACTTGCCGAAAGAACCCTGAAAATCTATCTTGGGCCACCCTTTCGCTTTATTCATCTTCCGTTCGAGGTCATAATATTCTATCATCTTACCTTTGATCCTGATGTCAGGACGGTTGGCAATAGCAAGATACTGACAATTTTCCAGGCCGATGGACGGCGCCTCTCCGGGTTCTTCGACAGGCTTGATCTTAATATGCCGGTCAGGCTCTATATTTATGGCCTGAAAAAGGACCATCTCAGCCAGGGTGACATCTTCGCCTGAGGAGATGTATTGAAAGTCGGCCCGGACATTCTGTCCTTTGACCTTAAGATACTCCGCCCGGGAGAGTAATTCGTGCTGATAGGACTCCCTAACAAGATCGTACAGCCGGTTAACATTTTTCTTGAACTCCTCCTGAACGGTCAGGGCCTTGACGGCTTTATCGAGATTGTAGTAGGCCACCTTGGTCTCTTCGACTATCTCGTTCTCTATCTTTTCTCTTTCCAGCTTTACGATCTCAAGATTGGTCTTGGTCTGCTGCAGCGAGAACCACGATCCCATGCCGTCAAAAATATTGTGTTTTATCTCTAACTGGTACTTCTCCCCCATATAATGGCGCGTGTCATCCCCCGCTCCCATTCTTCCGGTAGACCGCTCGATCTTTCCCGTAACTGATGGAAAGAGCTCCCGGCGGGCCTCCCACAACCTCATCTCCGCCAGCTTGACCTGCTTATCGGCCACGATCATGCGTTGACTTCTATGCATGGCCAGCTGAACGCATTCGTCTATCTCATATTCCCGGCCCTCCTGGACATCGCCCAGTTCAAAGGTCTTCTTCGTAAATTTTTCCGCGATATGATCCATCCACCCTTTACCCTCATCGTACCTGTGGAAGGCGTCCGCTTTTTTCTCAGCTTCTTTAAGGGCTTTTTTTGTTCTCTTCTTTCTTGCCTCCTCTTCCCTTTTCCTTTTCCCGAACATCTCTTCTTTATCTATCTCCGTGATCAGGGCCGCGACTTCGCTGTCTTCCGGGGCCTCATCCCGGGCCAGATAGGCATAACGCCTGGCGTTACTGTAATCTCTTTTGGAGAGATATCTCCGGGATCTTGAAATATGCCCCTTGACCTTCCCTTCCGAAGGTTTCCTCACCGCTTCCCTTTTGGCATGTTCTCTGGCCGCCAGTTCAGCTTTCTTCTTTATTCTGCGCTCCCCCTCCTGTATATGCTCCGCGCGTTTAATACGTTCCCGCCCGGCCCTGTACGCTCTCTCCGCCTCCTCTATATCCGCAAGCTGCTCCTGCGCCCGACGGTCGTCTTTCTCCACCTCAAGCGCTTTTCTCGCGTAGCGGCGCGCTCTGTCAAACCTCTTATCCTCCAGGCTGCCGCGCGCTTTTTCCAGATAGCCCGCGACGCGTTCCTCCCGTTTCCGCGCTGCTGCTTCTTCCCTTGCCCGGACGCGGGCTTCCTCTTCTCTGCGCCTGGACGCTTTCTCCTCCCGCCTCAGGCGCTCCTGTTCCGCTTCGTAGGCATTCTCCGACCGGTCTATGTCCGCGAGCAGCCCGCGCGCGTCCTCATTATCTTTTCCTATATCAAGCGCTCTTTGCGCATAGCGGCGCGCCCGGTCGAACCTCTTATCCTCCAGGCTGCCGCGCGCTTTTTCAAGATAGCCCGCGATGCGCTCCTCCCGTTTCCGCGCTGCCGCTTCTTCTCTGGCCCGGCCGCGGGCTTCCTCTTCTCTGCGCCTGGATGCTTTCTTCTCCCGCCTCAGGCGCTCCTGTTCTGCCCTGAAATCATTCTCCGACCGGTCTATGTCCGCGAGCAGCCCGCGCGCGTCCTCATTATCTTTTTCTATATCAAGCGCTCTTTGCGCATAGTGACGCGCCCGGTCAAACCTCTTATCTTCCAGGTTCTTACTCGCGCTCTTCAGATAACCCGCGATACTTTTGGCGCGCTTCCGCGCGGCCGCCGTTTCCGCCGGTTTAGCCGCTTCTGCGGCTTTAGCGGGGGCTTCCTCTTCTCTTTCTCTGCGCCTCTCTTCTCTCTCTTCAATGACCTTGCGCCCCATCTCATTCACGGCAAACGCTTTCTTCACATAACGGCGCGCTTCATCAAACTTGTTTTCGCTGAGCCGCTCCCGCGCTATCGCGAGATACCCGGCGATCTTTTCCGCCTGTCTTCGCAGTTCCGCCTCTTCCTTTGCTCTTTTACGCGCTTCCCTTTCGGCTCTCCTGCGCTGCTCGTCTTCGCGCTTTGCTTCTTTTGCGGCTGCCGCTTCTTCGCGCCGCAGGCTCTGCTGCTGCTGTTGATAAACACTCTCCGCCTGCTCTATCCGGCTTAACAGGTCCTTTGCCTTACGGGTTTCTTCCTCCACTTCGACCACTGTTCCCGTATAAACGCGCGCGCGTTCCCGGTCAAGTTTTTTCTTTTCGATCCGCTCCCTTTCCTTTTCAATATCCCCGGCGATCCTCCTCAGCCTTTTCTGCCCCGCCGCTTTCTCCCCAGCCTGTCTCCGCACTTCCTCTTCCGCCAGTTTTCTCGCTCTATCTTCAATGGCCTTATGCCCCGTCCTGTCTATTTTAAGCGCTTTTTTCACATAATCGCGCGCGCGGTCAAACTCACCCTTTTTGATCTCCGCCTCAGCTTTTTGCAGATACTCCGTTATCCTGCTGTTAAGCTCAGCCTCTGCTTTTTGTAAATACTCGACTACCCTTTCAGCCCGCCCCAGAAGTTCTTCTTCTCCGCCGGTTTCGCGGCGTATTTCCTCCCCGGCGGGATCTCTATCTAAAACCAGTTTCACGTCTCTGTCTTCTTCCGCGTATCCGCGTCCCGCGAAATGCTTTCTGACGCGTTCTAAAAGTTTCAGGATCTCGACCTCGCTGTCTTCCTTAAAATCAGCCTTATCCTTACTCGGAGCGCTAAGGGAAAAACCCGATACGGTTTGATGGGCCCCGCTTCCCGCCAAGGCAACATCAGCACAGGAGGAAAGAATGAAAACCATTAAAAAACCCGTTCGAAGGCTCCTGATATATCTCTGCTCTTTAATAGTGTTCGGCATTTTATCTGTTTTTCCGTCTTTGATCCGGACTACTACTTACGCCTCTTCCGGCTTTTGCTGTTCTTTTCTTTTTCTCTGCCGGTATTTTCTCATGTATTCCCGCATATATTCGCGGTGCCTTTCCTTGTTAGCTTCCCGGTAAAGCTGAAGATACTCCCGGTGCTTGCGTCTCCAGTCCAGCGACCTCTCCCGGCAGGCCTGTTTCCATGATCCGTCCTGGGATTCTTTGTATTTAAAGTAGTTGGGATTGGATCCCCTCCAGGCCTTCATATTCGAGAGCTGCCTTTGGTACTGGCATTCCAGGCTTGAACAGACTTCCTGGTTGGGCCTGTACTTGTTCGGGATAAAAGGCTTTCCGCATATGCTGCATTTTCTTTCCGCGCGTTCGTTCTTTCCCATAATTAAACCTCCATGAACAGTTCCCGGCGGCACAGTGAAGCCGCCCCAATAGAAGATGCTTCCGCCCCCAGTACACCGGGGACGACCTCCAGTTTATCAACCAGCTTTTTCATCAAAAATCTCTTCGCGCTTTCTTTTACAAACTGAATGAAATTACTCTGTTCTCTCTCCGTTCCACCTCCCAGGATCACTACTGCCGGATTGAACATGTTAGCCAGATAAGCGGTTCTCACGCCTAACGCGAGACCGGATCTCCTGACCAGATCTTCGGCCAGTTCATCGTGGTCTTTAGCCGCTCCCAGCACGATTTCGAGCGTTATGCCGTTAACATCGCCGCCGACCATATTGACGATACTGGTCCCCACACCCTTGTTTACCAGGCTTTTAGCCGTAGATACTATGCTGAACTGCCTCCAGGGACGCAAATACGCTTTATCCTCTCCGTTGCTGCTGTCATCCGCTTCAAAGATCATCTCTCTCTTGATCACTACTCCAGTGCCTATATCCAAATGCATATACAGAACATCTCTTCCTCTGCTTCTGTCGCCGCAATCCCTTTCGCCGTACCCCGCAGCTGTCGCTTCACCGGTGACTAAAACATCACAATCAAAAAGACGGCCGATACCGTCTGCCAGGATATCCATACTCCGGGGGTTCTTTCCGGTCAGCTCTTCCGGCAGGGCTATCCCCGCGGAATAAAATCCGGTCCCGAGAGCTTCCATCCCGTTTTTGATCTCTTCTATGATCCCCTTTATTTCCTTGTTCCGGCCTTTCAACTCCGAAAGATGCCTGACCCCGACCTGGGCCCGGGTTATGACTTTACCGCTGAGATCCATAACGGTTAAAAAAGACCTGTCGCCTTTAAACCCCACACCAAGGATCTTTCCGAGGCTGTCATTGAAACTGACCAGCTCATCCTGCCCCGAGCCGGAAATTTTCAAAAAACCGCTTTTGCCGCACAGATTGACATACTCGGACGCCGTGCCGTAAGATATCCCGGCCTTCAGGCTTATCTCTCTAAGTGGCAGAGATGTTTCCACTTCGCTTTTAAAGACATTGAAAATACTTAAGCCGATTTGAGCCTTTTCTTCGTCCGGATGGATACTGAAAAACCGTACACTTTTTTTCTTCTTACTCATATCCTTCTCCTCATGTAAAGTAAGCTATCAAAACTCAGTTTTCTGAAAATTTTGCCTTGAACTAACTTTTGTAGATAATTTTACTTAAATATACATAATGTTATTCCAAAAGTCAAATCTGACTTTAGAAAATACTTATTAAGGCTCCCTATTTGGATCAGTTTAATGGAGAAAAGATGCTTACGACTGGTCAGGCTGTCAGGCTTAGTCCTACCAGGAACGTCCGATTCCCTCCAGCGGAAAATCGGACTCAAAAAGGGTCCCGAAAATCCGCCTTCGGCGGATACCAAGCTTTCGGGCCCCTTTAATGTCCTGTCCGGACTAAGCCTGACAGCCTGACCAGCCACGGGTATCCGTTTTTCTATAACAATACTGCAAGACAGAGATCCATAAAGAAGATTGTGCGCATTTCCACATTCTAAGTATTTTAGGCTAATTTTTGGGATAATCTACAAAAAATCTTTGAAATTATGAATATTTAGCTCCACTTTTAAGGAAGAAGCCTTCAAACTCCTTCCACCGAGGAAAGGCGACTATTTTTTCTTTTTTGTATATTGGGGACATGCCTCCAGAGGTGTGTCCCCTGGAGGCATGTCCCCAATATATAGCTTACAGGGAGATAAGCGCTGCTTCTTCCGCTTCTATCTGGTCTCGCAGTTCCCTGAAATCGATCCTCTTTATGCGCAGCGCTTCTCCCAGGTCCAGTAACCTGTTCAAAAGATCAATGACATCATCTGCCTTTTGCATTATGGCTACACTCCCCCCTGAGATATCCGCAAGCAGCCTGCTTATTCCCTGCAGCAGTTCAGTGTCCATATTACCCGCCTTGAACTCCTTTATTCCTAAAGCCAGGGCAACATGAGGGCCGATCAAGGGATCCTCAGGCGCTGCGCCCCTCCGGCAGCCCTCATAGTTCTCGTTAATATAGTAAACCCGCGGGTCGCCTTCAGGCGTAACAATATCCCCGAAAATATCGCGTCTTCCCGGAGCCTCTCCAGGATGGACATCTGAACCTTCCACGCAGAAAACAACAGCCCGCGCCCTCGGATTTATCAATATATTTTCGACCCTTCCGCTGGCCGTCTCCAGTTCCGCCCGGCTGTCGTACAGAATAACTTTCAGATCCCTTGTCCCGTATTTTTGTTCCATTCTCCGGCGCACATCGTTTGTTATCCCGCTCTCCTGCCCCTGCGACAAAAATGAACAGGGGATAAACACCACCAGCGGCGCCGCCATATCAGTCACGTTGCCGATCACCCCTCCGGAGGACACATAAAGCTTTTCCACGCTCTTTCCGGCCTCGCGTCTGCTTAGCGCCTCTTCCATCTCCAGGCTTCCGGAAAGAATGAACCCTGTTTTCCTTTCCACCGCTTTCTTTCCCCTTTTCCCCAGATCTTTCTTCTGCTTTTCGGCCGACGCCTCATAATCCCCGATCTTCCCGGGATCCTCCATCCTTATCCGGGCCAGAGGATCTCTATGATCGCCCCTGCTGTCAGGCATTATCTTACCGTCTTCCATAACAACAAGCGGATCCCTTACAGCCCGCATCTTGTCGATAGTTTGCACGCATTTTTTCGCCTTAACCCCGGGGGATTCCCCGCCGCCCGCTCTGCCGGTAACCGCCACCACCTCCAGCATAATACCGGGAGCGAATATCTGACCTTCCGGCTTATCGGGATTTGCCGACTTAACGGCGTTTATGAGTTTTTGTTCGTTTATTGATCCCCTTATTGCGCGCGCCGCCTCAGCCGCGGCGGTCTCGATACCTTCACGGTTTATGTTGCCCCTGCCTCCGTAATCGTCTTTCTCAAGCGCTTCGGTAAGCTTATCGTAAATCGCAACAGTCGCAGCAAGGATATAATTGTCAGCAACGCCATGGGTTACATAGGAATTCAGCGCTTTAAAGGAAAACAACCTTGTCCCGAGCCTGTTCAATTCTTTCCTGATCCTGGCGTTATCGCCCCTGCAGTCTTCGATGATATCCCGCAAATACTCCTTATTGACTTCCTGCATGTTTATACACGAATAGTCCGTAAGCCTGCCGATGGAACCCTCCTCAAAATCCTTTAAGAGTATTTTTTTCTGTTCCTCCCGGAGCCCTCCGGCATGACACATTACATCCATATTTAAAACAGTGACGGTGCCGTCGCGATTGATCATCGCGATAAAAAAGTCGATCGGAGGGCCCCTTACCATGAACAGCCTCTGGTGCGGTTCAAGCTGCCCCGCTTCCTCCGGGGACATGCCAAACAGCCGCGTCAGCAGTTCTTCCATTACGGGCTGCCGGTAACCCGTGTAATCATCCAGGCCTTCGCGCGCCTTTGTTCTCCCCGGGGCGGCGGGTTCACGGATCCCCGCCAGGACCCGTCTTATGCGCTCCCGGTTGTCCCTCCTTATTTTTTTTCTCCTGTTGTCAAATGCGCCCTCAACTTCCTCATTCATGACGTTGACCGGCGCTTCCCCGGGCTCAAGGAGCTCTTTCGCGTCCAGTTCTTTGACACTGACCAGCTTTTTATTGAATCCCGGAAGGCCGCGCTTTAATACTTCGGCATAATCGTTAAGAATCCCCTTTTCTGCTTCCCCTGCAGAGAGAGTTCCCTCCGCCGCCTCCCTCACTATTCTCCGCTGGGCTTCCGTCAACCCCCGGACGCCCCACAGCCTTTGTTTCTCGCCGGAGGGCATGGCGCGCACTTCATCGTCCCTCCATTTTTCGCCCGCGTACCTTTCGGCCTTCCTGGCCATCAAGTGATAATCCACTGACAACTCCCCTTCGGCTGATCTTACGACGCCCGCGGGCAGCACGAATCCATACAGGGGCTCTTCGTGCAGCGTAATCCCCTTATCCCTCAAAGCGGAAAGCAGCCTTTCCCGATCCTCTGCGGGAACGAGTATGTGTGTTTCCGCGCCTTTGGCGGTCGTTATCCGCATCCCCGTCTCACCGCTTATCCCCCGCAATGCCTCCCGTATCTCAGCCAGCGGACCGTCGTATTTGTATAAAACATATCCGGGATCTTTCCCGAGTTCATCCTTCACGTCATAAAAAAACCTCTCGACGTCATCCCCGGTGTACGCGTCCGGGAAAAGAAAGCCGTGTTCGTCCGACCCGTAATGATACGCAAAGACCCCTTTCTCCCGAGCCAGGCGCAGGACTCTTTCCGTCGCTTCCGAACGCAGCACGTCCATGACTTCCTCTCCCAGGTACTGTGCCATGTCCTTTCCTCCCATGACATCCGCGAAAGCCACCCACGAGCGGGGACGTAATCTGTAAACGGCGTTAGCCAGTCCTTCTATCCCCCTCTGAGTGGCGTCGGCCTTCCGGACAGCTCTCATAACAAGCCGGAAAGGATAACGTCCGGAGAACAACTGGTCTATAAGCCCTGCTCCCAGCACATCGCCGGCAACCGCCCTCTGTCCCGGGATCAATCTGTTCCTGTTCATCTCGATCAGATACTGTTCTCCCTCTGAGAATCCTTCCCCGGCGCTTGCGGCAGCCGCTTCGATCAGGGGCCCTGTATCCAGCCACTCCGTGTTCAGGGCTTCGGTCAGAGCTTCTCTTTTCGGGCCGGACAGCCCCCGGAGAAGGCTCTGGAGAAAATCCTCCGGAAGCGTTGTATCGCCTTCCATGGCAGGGCTCTCCATGCCAAGTTTCTCAATGATATCCGCGGGGGGGACCACAGGGAAAAGATCAGGCCGGGACATTTCACTGAGAATGATGATGGGTATGATCTCAGGAGCTATTCTGCCGGCCGCGCGTATGAGTTCAGAAATATACAGCTTTTTCTCGTTTACATCGACGAACCCGGCAGTGTAAAAGTTGTCTTCTATGGTCAGGATATCCCATCCTTTTTCTTCAGCCGTCCCCGCGAAGAAATCCGCAAGTTCCGACGCGTCAATAAACGGGATCTGTTCGGCCCGCGCGCGGATCGCTTCGATCGTTTCAGCGGAGATTGTTTCCGGTTCCGAAGGGACAATCCGCAGCCGGGTCTCTCCTCCTTCCTCGTTATCGAACACCAGGCATCCTTCCTGGACCCTGACTTCCCCGGATCCAAGAAGATCCGCGCCCGCTTCCGCTTCCGGCAAAGGTTCTTCAGCAAACCGCTCCAGCCCTATGGCGTAATCCCTTGTCCCTTGCACAACGTCACCCGGGCTTCTCAGGCTGTCCATTTGTTCCAACCCGCTGAACCTCGCAAGATCGACAGCGGCTACCGCGTTTTTCCCTCCCATGCTGTATTTCCCGTACAATGCCCCCAACGCTTTATTGAGGACATCCGGCTGGCGGTAATACGCTCCGATCCCGCGCACGATCACAGAGGCCTGTTCCCGGGCGCCCAGTTCCGCGCTGACATATACTCCCCTCCAGCTCGCGTGTCCCTTAAAACCCGCGATACCTTTTACCGCGTAAATATTGATACCCCTCTCTTCGACGCCTCCATTTCTTATCGCATTTGCTATCCCCTCATGTCCGATAGCGTCAAAAAACCGGGCAGCTCTGACAGGGGCCTCCTCTGCCGGATCTAAAAGAACTATGCCGCCCCTCTCCCGTGCTGTCCTCAGCTGTTCGTCTATGATCTTTTCATGGTCCTCATAAGTGAAACTATGAGTGTCTGTTATCCGGACATCGGCAAGGCCTGTTTCTCCGGTCTTTCCGGTACTGTAAGTAACATCCTCCCCCTCCATCAAGAACCTGATCACAGTATCCGATCCTTCGATCGAAAGAACGGCTTCCTGCCCCACGGCCAGTTTTTTGACTATCTCGAGCTGGATCATTGCCAGATTCTTCCCTTTCTCTCCTTCGACCTCCAAACCGAGCCTGTTCCATATACTTGCTACCTGGAGGGTTGAACTTGAGACCGCCTTGACTATGGTCTCTCCCAGCCGCGGGTAACCCCCGCCAAGTATCCTGAAATACGGAGATTCGTATCCTTCTTCGTGCCTGAAGCGCGGCAGGATAGTCACATACGAAAAACCCTGCTCCCTCAAAAGTTCCGTCAGATTTTCCGTGTGAAACCCTCCCGTGATAAGAATGGCGTTATGGAACCCGGATGCCTTCATCTTTTTCTCGATGTGCTCGACGAATACCCCGTCCCTTTCAAAGGAATAAACATAAAATTTTCCTATTTCCTTCAACCTGTCATCCAGCTCCACGGCCCTTTCCGGTACGGCGGCCTGTATTTTATAGAGCGGGGCCTGCTCCCGTATAAAGGACAGGAACTCGTCCATCCGGAGATCATCCATGTGCTTTCCAAAATAATCGAAATCGTCCTTTGTCAGGGAGAAGTCAAAAGCTTTCTGCATCAGCGTGAATCTCTTGCTGAAAAGCATCAAGCGCATCTGTTTATCACTGGCGCACATGCTTTCGCGCAAAAGGTCTTCGAGGCGGCTCAGATCCTCCAGCATCTGGGACTTGTCGATCGACGTGTATATCGAAATATACACGATATACCTCTGTAAAGAGGGGTAATCGGACAGTCTTATCCCGGCCTTCTTTCCCTCTTCGATAAGGTAATTGTAAAAATCCTTCTGCGCCACATCGCCTTCTTTGAACCGGACTGTCCTCTCCACCAGTCTTTCGACCTGGTTGTGCGACATCCTTTCTCTGAGTGCCTCTATGAACTTGTTCCTTTCCGTGTTGGCTTTATGAAAATCGATCCTGTCTTCCTCTTCGAGGACCTGCTTCAGAAGGTAAATATTGTGCAGTGTTTTCAGGGGTATGGCGTTGAGCCTGGCCTGCTCCGTCAGATACGAAAGGTATTCTTTGAACGGCAGCTCATTGTTCTTGTACTGAGAATATTTCAGGTCCAGCAGGAAAAGCGCATCCGAATAAATATGCCTTTTCAGGTTATGAACAATATATGACAGGTGTTTCAAATCCTCGTCGACTCTCCGCTTATACCGGATACTTTCCCTGTAAACCTGGAGGTTCTTCCGGTAGAGGGCCCCGTCTTCCATCCCCCATAAAAGGAACCTGCCGGGGTCTTCAACGGCGGCGAACTCTGCCGCGCTCAGGCTGCCCTGTTTCAGAAAAAAATCAGCGGCTTTATATCTTACCGTATTGTTCTCAATGGCTGTAAAGGGCGAAAGATCATAGCTGCCAATACCCCCTTCAAGACAGATCAGCGCTATCCCGTATTTTTCCCTAAAATGCTTTATGAGCTTTATTATCGTGCGCTGGGCGTAATAATCGCAATGGGCATCCTGGATATGGATAATGACCCCGTTCTTTCCGCTCATGGAAATGTCCTGCACCTCTCCAAGTAAAGGCGGAAGTTCAAAAAAACCATTACGGATATCAGTTGACAGGTCGCAGAAAGCGTTCACCACAGGATACGGCAGGACGTTCGGGACAACTGCATATAAAGTGCCTGAAAAGCTGGTTGTCACAAAAAAGCACAAAAGAATAATCCCGGTGAAAATTCTTTTCACGGCATGACTTAACACATTTTCCCGGGAATTATGGTTTCGTTCTATACGGAACATCTATACACCTTTTTCCCTCTTTTGGAAATAAATTTTCGAATACTTTTTAAACATTTTTACTTATACACCAAAAAAAATATTCCCTTCCATTTCTGCAAAAAATGGTCCTTTTACATGATAAACTGCCATATACTAATTATGTAGGATACTGAACCTAAATGCAAGTGAACCAATCTTGCTTTTTTGAATGTTAACATTGCATTCCCAGACGCTTTATGTAACTTCTTATAATATAAATAGTTACGATGTAAATATGGGTCCTGCCTGAACAATACCCATATTTACATCGTTTCTCTTTGTTTCATAAATAGTTATGTAAAGCGTCTGAAAATTGGTATTGCGATTATGTTTTTTTCATGCTATCATTGGTCTTATGAAACTGGGGATAATAGGCTTGGAACAATCCGGGAAAACCACTGTTTTTAATGCCTTGACAGGGGCTGACAAGGAAGTAGGCACTTTCGGCAGGATAGAGGCCCACATTTCCATGGTCAAAGTCCCTGACGAAAGGCTAAACTGGCTCACGCAGCTTTATAAGCCCAAAAAGACCATCTACGCGGATATCGAGTTCGTGGATATTCCCGGCAGTATAAATGATTCTTCCGACGCAAAAATAATTGCCGCCGCACATGAGGTTGACGCCCTGGTCTTTGTGGTCCGCGCGTTTGAAAATCCTCATGTGCCGCATCCCCTCGGCGGCAACGATACTCTGAGGGATTTCGGGCAGATCAAACTCGGCCTGATAGTGGCAGATATGTCCATCTCCGAGAAAAGAATAGAAAAACTCAGGAAATCCATTGACAAAGGGGCAGGCACACAGGAGGAGAAACTGGAGCTCTCAGTGCTTGAGAAGATCATGGAAAAACTCGAAAACGAGCGGCCCGCCTCTGAAACAAAGCTCAGCGAACAGGAGGAAAAGGCCATCCGCTCCTTCCAGTTCCTGACGCTCAAACCTTATCTTACCCTGCTGAACGTCTCGGACAACGCCCTCCACACGGAACAGACCGCCGGATCCGTATCACAGCTGCCTAACTGCATGGCAATGTGCGCCAACATCGAAATGGAGATCCGCAGGCTGGACAAAAACGACAGAAAAGTTTTTCTGGATGATCTGGGCATTAAAGAACTTTCCTTGAACTCCTTCATAAGAAACGCGTATAAAACGCTTGGGCTTATCTCCTTTTTCACTGTCGGGGAGGACGAGGTCCGCGCCTGGACAATAAACGCCGGAATGACCGCAGCAGCAGCGGCAGGCAAGATACACTCTGACATGGAACGGGGCTTCATCCGGGCGGAGGTCTTCTCATATGAAGACCTGAAAACAGCCGGCAGCGAACGGGAAGTCAGAAACGCCGGCCATTTCCGTCTGGAAGGAAAAGACTATATAGTCAAAGACGGCGATATAATCTCGATAAGATTCGCTTGATTGGATGCATGATGATAATAATGAGTTGCATTAAGAAAATAGAATGGGAGAATTCCGCGGAAGCCATACCGGCCTTTTTGACCATTACGGTAATGCCTTTTTGCGGATTCAGCATTACGAAGGGATCTCCTTCGGGTTCATTTGCTACGTCCTGCTGAAATGCGCCGCAAAAAGGCTAAAACAGGCTCATCCTCTGATAATCCTTTCCTCTCCGCTTTTTATCCTCCGGTATATCTTTATCTTCTGGGAATAAAGGGATCGAAACCGACATTATATATAAAAAAGTCAGTTTTTTAATGCTTGCTTTTCATTTAACAGCGCAATACAATTAAAATAAATGCCCCATATCTTACCACCAGACCAGAAATAAAATATGCAAGGAGGTGCCAGACAATGAAGAAATTTCCCATATTCCTGGTAAG